>JADFVC010000171.1 GCA_015222355.1 Chloroflexota bacterium
AAGTTGTCTTCCTTGTTCGCTGGTGAAATTGAAATGCTGCCGGGACACTTGTTACATGCAGACCCGCAGAATTTGCTCAAGGTCGGTATGTCCGGCCAGAACTTTGCGGATGCCATCCATCAGCAGTGTTCGCATACCATCGTTTATGGCCAGATCACGTAAGTCTTCGAACATAACTTTTTCTTTTATGGCCCGACGAATCGCATCTGATGCCGGGAGTAGTTCATGGATGGCGATTCTCCCCCGGTATCCGGACTGATTGCAATTTTCACAGCCTTTGGCGCGGTAGAGGGTTAAGTCGCCCGGTTTTTGCGGAAGCCCGTGCTGTTGGTAATAATCCTCACCATAGTGATGGCGTAATTGCGCCAATTCTTCTTCGGTCGGCTGGTAAGTTTCGCGACACTGGTTGCAGAGGCGGCGAGCCAGCCTTTGCGCCAGAACGCCGAGTAAGGCATTCGCAAAATTATAGGGGTCCATACCCATTTCAATCAATCGGACCACGGTTTCCGCCGCGCTGTTGGTGTGTAAAGTGCTGAAAACCAGATGGCCGGTCAGTGAGGCTTCAATGGCTATTTTTGCGGTTTCCGGATCGCGCATTTCACCGATCATGATAACGTCAGGATCGGCGCGCAAGAATGAGCGCAGCGCCTGGTCAAAGGTAAAACCGATCTTCGGGTTCACCTGGACTTGCCTTAAGCCCGGCTGGGTGATCTCGATAGGGTCTTCCGCGGTCCAGATTTTTCGATCCGGAGTATTGATCATGCCGAGTGCCGAATGCAGGGTGGTGGTTTTACCGGAACCGGTCGGACCGACACAAAGAATGATCCCATAAGGTTTTTCCAGCATCTGGGAGAAATGTTTGAGGTTGTCCTCGCTAAAAGACATTTCGCTGATTTTTAGCGGTTGTGAGGAGGAGAGGATGCGTAAAACGGCATCCTCCTGCCCGCCGGCTGTTGGTGTGGTTTCGACCCGGAATTCTATTTTTCGGCGATCGGAACGCATGACGATTTTGCCGCTTTGCGGTTTGCGTCGCTCGGCAATGTCGAGCTTGGCGATAATCTTGATCCGTGAAATCATCGCTCGTTTGTGGGTGCTGGCGATCTGGTGAGCAATGGTGCAGATGCCGTCAATCCGGTAACGAATCTGTAAAGGCCGGTTAGCCAGCCCCGGTTCAAAATGGATATCTGAGGCCCCTCTGCGGAAGCCGTCGAGCAGAATACGATTGACCAGGGTGATGATTTGGGAGTCGGTTTCGCTGACCGTTGAATCGACTGAGTCATCGATCTCTTCTTCAACATCAATCTGCTCGCTGGAGAGTTCGCCAATCAGGTCGGTGATATTTTCTTCGTCAGCTGCGCTTCCGCCATAATAGGTTTCAATGGCCTCACGGATTTCGCTCGCCGATGCGGCCACAAAATCAATAATCAGGTTGGTAAAGAAGCGCAGGTTATCGCCGATTGTCGGATCGGTTGGGTCAGAGGTGGCGACGGTCAGGTGCCGGTTTTTCAGGCTGAGAGGTAACACCTTTAATTGCTGGACCATGTTCTCGGTCAGGGCCCCCAAGGCTTCCGGTGACGGGGTAATGCTGTTGAGATCAACTATCGGCATGCGGAATTTCGCCGACAGGGCAATCAGCAGTTGTTCTTCGGTGATCAACCCTTTATTGATCAACAGTTCGCCGACCCGTTTCTTTTTTCCGACAGACTGGGCTTGCAGGGCATCCTCAACCTCTTCACGGCTGATCAGACCCGCCTGGATGAGCAGATCACCAATGCGAACTTTGTTGTCGGTGGAACCTGTATCGGCCTGCTCAGTCAGTTCGACGATCTTCTCTTGGGAAAGGTCGGTTTTTTCCGTGAGAATTTCACCCACCTTTTTCGAGCGCAGTTTTTCCTGCTCATCCAGAACCTCGTGGATAACATTCTCCTCAAGCCAGCCATGTTCTTCCAGGATGTCGCTCAAGGGACGTTCTTCGCAGCGTTGGCGGATGCCGGTAAAAGTAAAGAAGACATTACGATAAGAGGCATTTTGATCGATGGGAAAAGCGTAAAAGCCACTTTTGTAGTTCTGCCCGGGGGGAACCCTTAAATCGAAGTTGTCGCCGGTTGTGGTTTCAATATGTTCGACAAGTTCGCCCTCCTTGACCGGTAATTGCCAACTGCTCTTGTCGACCACCATAACGTAGCAGAGTTCGTCCAGGGGAACATGGATCTCTTCCTGACAACGGTCGAGCTCGACCTGTAGTTGTTTGTCACGGGGATGAAAAGGGCGCAGAAGATTGACACGTTCTTCACGGCCGGTCAGAAACTTAATGATCAACGGGTGTTTCATTGTTCCCCCACAACAGTGTTATGGCAAGGCGAAGCCGTTTGCAAAAATCACAACAGTTTTTTTTCGACGACAGAGGCTGATTTTTATTGGGCCATCCAAAAGCATTTAACAGTGTACCCAGAGATGTTTGTTTTTGCAGTAAAAAAGCCATCGGTAAGCAGTATGGCTGCCGATGGCTTGAAGTTGAGGGAAGCTTTTCGGGTCAGGAGAATGGGAGAGGTGCCTCGGTGAAAGCTCGGATAAAGCGTTCCAGTTTGCTTTTTTGCTCTGCTTTAAGCTCTTTGAAAGTGATGCTGGCACGCCGCACCGGAACCAGATTGTCCTGCAAGCGAAAGTCGGAAACTGCTTGCACCGGGAGAGCGTCAACGATCAGCTCATAGTCATGATAAAGACTGATTTCTTTGACCTCTGAGCGTTTTAGTTTTTGACCGAGATAGCGGAAGGCGAGGCCACCTTCACTGATATCCATGATGTGATAGGGGAGCGCTTCCGGTCCTTGATCGACAAGAACCAGTGCTCGGGGCCCTGCTTTGAAGCGCTGGTGGGCTCTGGGGGGTTGGTACTTGAGCCGACTTTCCATTTGCGTGCTCCTCTGATATTGTTTTCCCACCCCTAATCTTTAAATTCTGACAAAAAAGATCATTGTATGATGAACCTTTGCCAACGATTTTCTTACAGTTTCCCAATAAATGCAAGCATTATACCTAGTGTGAGATTCTTTTAGCCGGTTATTGGTTGGCGTACTTTTTGGAATACTTTGTACTTCACGGAAATGACTGTTTTTATATGATAATTTACGGTGAATGAATAAAGTTTGGTTGAGATATTTTTTCAGTCGTCTATGGTGTTCAAGGGAGGCAGGTTTTTTAATGTCGGTTTTTTTGACAAGGCAAGGCTGTGCTGGAAAAATATCATAGCTGATTTTAGCAGCGGCGGGAGGCCATCTCATCAACCGGCTCCTCGGTGGAGATGGAACCAACAGCGGCGGGAGAATGAAAGCCCTCCCGCCGCTGCCGGTTCCCCTGTAAGCCAGCGTATTTTTTTTGCGAGACCATCATTTTTACTTGCGCAAAACCTTGATAATGGCCGAGAAGTCTTCTTCGCCGCGACCATCTTCCATCGCCTCAGTATAAACATTCAGGGTTGCTTCCATCCCCGGCAACCGTGTACCGGTGGTATCCGCCGCCTCTTTCACTTTCAGCAACCCTTCATAGACATACTTTAATGCCAGATTGCGACTGAAATCGCCGCGGGCCATGGAGCGCCCTTTTTTGTGCAGCAACGGCGATGCAACGCCGCCGGCATCCAGCACTTCGAGAATCTGATCATTGCTGAACCCCAGACAGTCACCGAACACCAGACCTTCAGCCAGAGCTTCCATCAGCTGCGACTGGACCAGAGTGACCACAAATTTCATTCTGGTTGCGTCACCAATATCGCCGACATGCAGAATATTCAAGCCGACATGGGACAGCACCTCGCGACAACGGCTGACCACCGAGTTGTCACCACCAACCAGAATGGTCAGCAGGCCATTAGCCGCATGTTCCTTAGTTCCCCACACCGGTGCATCCAGAAAAAGAATTTTGCGCTCGGCGGCCTTTTTAGATACTTCTTCAGTGACTTCCAGAGAGTGGGTTCCCAGGTCACACAGGATCGTGCCGGGAGTGATCTCTTCAAGAACTCCCCCTTTCGCTGAAAAAGTCTGCTGCAGTCCCGTCTCACCAGGCAAAACGGTCATGACCAAATCTTTCCCTTTTACCGCCTCAACGGCCGAAGAGGCGGCGACTGCTCCTTTATCAACCAGAGTCTGGACCGCTTCGGCATTGTTGTCGAAGACCGTCAGGTTGTAGCGTCCTTTGAGTAGATTTTCTGCCATGAATCTGCCGACAGTCCCCAAACCGATGAAGCCAATCTTCTTGATCATACCCGCTCTCCTTTTAATATTTTCATACAGATAGCGCAATTTCGACATCTGCGACATGCGATACTATACCCGATATACTACAAATTCAACCCCATGTTAACCCCTGAATCCGCGAGAACTTTTCCCGGGATGAATCGTAATCTTCTATCACTGCTATTATTCCCCATGTGGCTATTGTTTCGGCAATGCTTCAGGCATGCTCAATCCATGGTATTGATTGGAATCGTGATAATCGGCAGGGCCAGCTTGTCCGTGCGTACGGATGCTTTTGTCTTTTCTCGACGAAGCAGAACATGGCCACCGCTGTCACTCAGGTAGTAGTACATTTCGCTGATACCGTGAAACATCTCTATTGCCAGCAGGTTAATGTCAGATGCAGCTGAATATCCGGGGATGACGAGAAACGGAATGGAGAAACCGAAAATATCGTGCTCAGTCCCGAGAGAGGTGAAAAAGAGATCAATAACAAACTCCGCGTCTTCTCTGACCGGGGTGACAAGACAGGCGAACCGATGAGACAGTTCCATTTTGAAACGCTCTGTCGCGTAACTGTAAAGGGGGGCCTCCTTGATAAAATGGGGTTGCACATAGATTTTTTTCTGACCGTACAAGGCAAAATCCTCTTCGGGGATCTGCTGCATCAGATGATCAATACTGTGGGTAACGAGTCTCTGTGCTGTAGACCCGTCAAGCTCCGGAATAACCTGCCGTGTGGAACAGCCGGCGATGAGTAAAAAAAACAGAAGAATAACAAAAAACCGGCGTGGCATAATGCTCCTCCGAAATTGCACGATTGACCGACCGAATGGCTATGATAGCAGAAAAATGAGGATTACAAAGTTGTTTAGACTATGCCGCGTCCTTGTCAGGGTGAAGAACCTGCCTTCTGCATTTATTCCCTGTTGAGAGGGCGAAGCGATGGTCGGAATTGTTACCTTTACGTATCGTATTTTGCATGCTCCTCTTTCAGGCCGAACAGCCGCCTGACATCTTCCAGAATCAAATAAAGCGCGGGAATTAACAGCAGGATAATTCCGGTGCCGAAGAGGATGCCGAAACCGAGGGAGATCGCCATCGGTACCAGAAATTGTGCCTGAACGCTGGTTTCCAGAATCATCGGCACGAGGCCGAAAAAGGTCGTCAGCGACGTCAGTACGATGGGTCGAAAGCGCCGGGTTGCGGCAGAAACAATCGCCTCATACAGAGGGATTCCTGCACGACGGTTGCGATTTGCTGTGTCGATCAACAGCAGGGAATCATTAATCACCACACCGGAGAGGGCCACCAGACCGAACAAACTCAGCAGGCTCAGATTAAAACCCATGATGATGTGGCCGAGCACCGCGCCGATCATCCCGAAGGGGATCGCTGCCATGATCAACAACGGTTGGCTGTAGCTGCGGAAGGGGATGGCCAGCAGGGTGAAGATGGCCACCATCGCCAGCTTAAAACCGTTGAGCATGCTGCCCAATGATTCGCTGCGTTCTTTTTCCTCTCCCTCCATATCCCAAGTGAGCCCCGGGTAGTCCGCAACCAACTGCGGAAGCAGGTTCCGTTTCAGGTCGGTGATGATTTCCTGGGCGTTTGCCTGCTGCCCATCCACGGTTGCCGAAACATTGATCACCCGTTTACGGTCGGTGCGGTTGATTTCCGAGAAGCCATATCCTTCGATGATTTCCGCCGCCTGGGTCAGGGGAATTTCCTGGCCGGTCGGCGTGCGGATGCGCATGATTTCAAAATTCCAGAGTTCGCGCCGATCCGCGTCGGGATAGCGAACCATCACCTTGAGCTCATTACGGCCGCGTTGCAGACGGAGTGCTTCCGCTCCGTAAAAAGCGGCCCGGATCTGGCGGCCCAGATCGCTTTCGGTGATCCCCAAGGTACGGGCCGCCGGTTTCAGTTTCAGTTTAATCTCCCGTTTACCCCGCGCATAAGTATCTTCTATATCACTGACCCCTCGATAGGCAGCGAGGGCGGTGCGAATGCGTTCAGATGACTGCTCCAGCGCGGCAAAATCCTGATGGGCCAGCAGCACGTCGATATCGGCACCCATCCGTACCAGGTTGGACCTGAAGGTGAGGGAATCGATGCCGGGGATTTCACCGACTTTTTTACGCCATACGGTGGATATTTCCGTGGCCGGGATATCACGCAACTCGCTCTTGGTCAGAAACATGGCAATATTACTCATGTGGGTTGCGATTGTACTGGAACCGCCACCAGGACCACCGCCGGCAATATTGCCACCGACCACGGTATAAACATTGCGCAGAATACTGTCCCCCGCCGGACGTTCAGCATCGTATTCGGCGACGGTTTCCAGCCCTTTTTGCAGGATCAGGTCAGCAACCCGGCCGGTCTCTTCGATCGGCACCCCGCGATTCATCTGGATGGCGACGGTAATCCGGTCACCGTCAACTTCCGGCATGAAGGTGAACTTGATCAAACCGCCTTTGACGATACCGATTGTCAGCAGCAGTGCTGTGAGACCGATGGCCAGCGAGGCGTAGCGAAAATTGAGGTTGAGCTTGAGGAATTGCAGATAGGGGCCGTTGATGAAGCGTTCCAGGCTGTCACCGAACCGTTGGCGAACCCGATCAATCCGGCCGAGCAGGCCGCCATTCTGCGATCGTGCTTTGCCGAAACTGAGATGCGCCGGGAGCACCAGCAGTGATTCGATCAGCGACATCAACAGCAAGGTGATAACGATAACCGGTATGACCTGGATGAACTTGCCCATCATGCCGCTGACAAAAATCAGCGGTAAAAAGGCTGCGATGGTGGTGAGAATTGAGAAGGTGACCGGGATGGCGACTTCCAGAGTCCCGTCAATCGCTGCCTGGGCATAGGGTTTGCCCCGCTGCCGGTGTTCAAAGATATTTTCGCCGATGACGATGGCATCATCGACCAGAATCCCCAGCGCCAGAATGAAGGCGAACAGCGAAATCATGTTGATCGAAACCCCGAGCCAGGGCATGATGAACAGGGTGCCGAAAAAGGAAATGGGGATGCCGAGCATCACCCAGGCAGCGAGGCGGATTTCCAGGAACAGCCCAAGGATGATAACCACCAGGGTTAAACCGATCATGGCATTTTTCTGCAGCAGGCTCATACGGCTGTTAAAAATCTCGGTGGTATCGTTCCAGATCGCCAGTTGCAGGCTTTCCGGTGATTCCTGCCCTTTCTGGTCAACGTAGGCAATCACCCGTGCGGAGATTTCAGTCGGTTTCTGCTCGCCAATACGGAATACTTTCACCATCGCCGCCGGTTTGCCGTCAAAACGGCCGTAGGTTTCACTGTCGGCAAACCCATCGATCACATTGGCGATTTCGCCCAGCCGGACCTGGCTGCCGTCCGCTTTGCCGATGATGGTGATGTCAGCGTATTCCGGTCCCCAGTAGCGGCGTTCCTTGGTCCGCAGCAGGATCTCCCCGCCGCTGGTCTTGATCGTACCACCGGGCAGGTCAAGGGACGCGGCCCGAATCCGGGCGGCCACCTGATCGAGGGTCAGGTTGTAGCTCCGCAGGTTCTCTTCCGGAACTTCGATGGTGATTTCGAAAGGGCGGACACCGCTCAGATCGACCTGGGTGATGTCCGGCAATTCCAGCAACTCGTCACGGATTTGTTCCGCCTGTTCACGTAATACTTGCTCGGAAGTTTCACCATAGATAACCACCGAGATCACTTCACGGCGGTTGGAGAGCTTGCTGATGATCGGTTTTTCCGCATCTTCCGGAAAAGTGCTGATGCGGTCGATCTCACTCTTGATATCCTGTAGAACGTCATCGACATCAACATCGGAATAGACTTCGGCAATGACAGAGCCGGAACCTTCATTGGCCGTTGCCTTCAGCTGCTTGATACCGTCAACCGCGGACAGGCTCTCCTCGATTTTGAGAATGATCCCTTCTTCAACCTCTTCGGGACCCGCACCGGGGTAGGCAACCGATACCGAAACGCGATCGAGAGAAACTTCCGGGAAGATTTCCTGTTTGATGCTTGGGGCCATGATGAATCCGCCGAGCAGCAGCACCATCATCAGCAGGTTGGCGGCCACGTGATTACGGGCCATCCATTTGATCGCTCCGTTCATAAGCGGCGCTCCTGCAGGACTGGCCGCAACAGCATCCCCTCAGCCGCAGGAGAAAGGGTTGTCATGATCAATCTTTCTCCTGATGAAACCCCCTTGCTGATCAACAGTTGCCGCTGCTCGCGGCGCAGGATGTCAACCGGCCGCAGGCGCAAACGGTTATTGTCATCCGCGATCCAGACCTGCTGGTTGTTGCGCAAGGCATCGCGGGGAATGCTGATGATGCTGTCCAGCCGATTCCCCAGCAGTTCAATATCGACAAACAGTCCGGTTGCCAGGTCGGGCAATCCACTTGAGCCGGCAAGTTGATAGGGATCATCGACGACGACGACGACCGTGGCCATGCGACTGCTGGGATCTATTTCGCCGAGGCTGCGGACAATCCGTCCCTGCCACCGTGTCTGCCGGTTGCCGGGCAGATCAATATACGCAGTCGAGCCGCTCTGGGCGCTACCGGCCGTCGGGATTGTCAGCCATTTCAGTTCTTGTGTCGGAAGCGGGATGTGAATTTCGGCCCGGTCGGTCCCGGCAAAACTGCCGATGCTGGTGCCGGCTCGCAGGTACTGGCCGAGATCAACCTGTTCCTGGCGGATTCGCCCGTTGAATGGTGCTTTTAATTCGGTCCTCTGCAGGTTCAACGATGCCAGTTGCAGATTCGCTTGGGCCGCCGCCAGGTTGGCTTGTTCCTGTTGCAGCTGAATTTCACGGGTGACTAGTGGACCCGGTTCGCCGTTGTCGGGAAGAGCGACCCGCTGCCACTCCTGCAGGGCGACGCGAGCCCTTTCCTGCTCGGTTTTCAGGGCCACCCGGGCGCGGGCGATATCGGCGCGGGCCTTTTCGACAGTAAGTAGGTAATCGCTCTGTTCAATTTTAAGTAGAGTTTCATCCTTTTTGAACAGTCCGCCGCCGACCAGTCGGGGAGATATCCAGTTGACCTTGCCGCTGACCTCGGGAACCAGGGCAATCTCCTGCTCGGTCTGAACTGTCCCGGTGGCATGAACGGTCACCTGGTGTGGAGCCGCCTGCAATTCGATCACATCGACCAGGATTCCAAGCTGTTGCGAGGTTTGTCTCTGGGGGGGCTTTTTCAGTTTTCCCATGCCGACAAAGGCACCGATACCGAGGAGCAGAATCAGGATCGGCAGGATGATTTTTAGTGCCATGCGCGATTTTTTCTGTTCAGTATTCATCTGTTTTGCCTATTTTTTATGGAGTTTTTCTTGTTGCTTATCCAGCTCTTCCGCCATCCAGCTGCCGCCGAGGGCGCGGGCCAGGGTGATTCTGCTGCTCAACCACTGCCGCTGAGCACTGAGGTTCCGACTGACAATCTCCAAGTGACTGATTTCACTGCTGAGCAGGACGCTGCTGCCGGTCAGGCCGGATCGGTAGTTGTCCTGTGCCAAGGCCAGATCCTGTTTGCTCACCTGTTGTTGTTGCTTCAGCCAAGCAACCCGGACAGCGCTGTTCTGGTCGGCGGACAGAGCATTTTCAACCTCTTGAACCGCTTTCAGGATGGTCTGTTGGTAAGCCGCCAGTTGCTCTTCCCGAATGGCTTGCTGGCGATCACTTTCTGCCTTGCGGCGGCCGCCATCGAAAAGCGGTTGTGTCAGCCCGAGAGCCAGGCTCCAAAAGCTGCCTTCAATGTCGCCACCGGCCAGTTGCGTGACGGATCGGCCGAGTGTGGCTGTCAGATTGACGGCTGGCAGCCGATCCGCCAGGGCTGCTGCCAGCTCCTGGTCTGCTGCCTGTAACTGCAGCAGTGCGGCGGCAATATCCGGTCGACGGGTCAGCAGGCTGGCCGGTAAGCCACTGTCGAGCAAACTGGAAAGCTGTGGGAGTTGCTTACCCCGGGTCATCTCTGTCTGCGGGACTTGTCCAAGCAGCAGGGCAATGCTGTTCTCGGCCTGGATCAGGCCGGTACGATACGGCGGGATCCGGGACTCATTCTGCGCCAGATTTTTCCGGATCTGGTAGAGCTCACCGGCTGTTGTCAGCCCTGCTCGGTAACGTTCAGTTGTGATTTCAAGCAGTTGCCGGTTGCGTTCAATCTGGCGCTGAAGCAGGTGGAGTTGGGCACGTTGCTCAGCGGCGAGAAAGTACTGTTCTGTCAGTTGTGCGGACAAACTGAGCAGGAGCGTTTGTGCCTCCTGTTGACCGGCCTTCCGGCGCAATTCTGCGGCTGTGGTTTTGTTGTGCAGGCGGTTCCAGAGATCGATCTCATATCCGGCCGCCAGGGAAATTTGCGAACTGTTGCTGATACTGCTGCCGGTTATTCCGGGAGTGCTGTTGCGGCTGGCTGAGCCGTTCAACGTTAACGCCGGCCAGAGTCCGGCACCGCCGGCCCGTTGCAAAGCTGCAAGTTGCTCAAGTCGGTAGAGGGCCTGGCGCAGATCGAGGTTGCCGTGCAGCAGTTGTTGTTGTAAGCGGTTCAATTCCGCTTCGGCAAAGATTTCCCACCAACGATCAGGCAGTTTCTCAACTCCCTGCTGCTGGCCACTCAGGTAACTTTTCGGTAATTGCGGGGAGCTGGTTTCCGGGACTGTAAACGGGCTGCAGGCCGCAAGCAGCAGCAATAGCGGGAGCAGGTATCTCATTGCGGGGCCTCCAGCCCAGTGCTGACGAACTGCAGTAATTGCTCAGCCAGTTCATCGTCATCAAGAGGTTGCGGGGCGGCTGAAATATTTATTGGCGGCTTGTTACTGGTGCACATGACATGGCTCATGGCACCCAAAGTGAATTGTACCCTGGCCATTAAAACCGCCGTGGGAAGTTGCGGCAGAGCCCGTTGCAGGCTTTCAAAAAAGAGTCGGAAATTCGGCAGAACCAGGCCGATAAAACAATTGCGGACGGTTTCATCCGGTTCACTCATGGAACGACCAACCAGGGCGATAAAATCCTGGGCCCCGGGACCGGCACTGCGAAAAGCCAGGGTTGGTTCGATAAACGCTCGGAGCAGGGACTTGGCAGAGGGCGCAGTTCCAGTCGCTGCTGCTTCGGCGAGAACGGCATCGATTTGTTCCTTGCGGAGCTGATTCAGCGGGAGCAGACGGCGTTCAATAACGGCCCGTAACAGGGCTTCCTTGGAACCAAAATGATAATTCACCGCAGCCAGATTGGCTTTCGCCAGGCTGGTAATTGTCCTGAGTGAGGTGTTGTGAAAACCGTCACGGGCAAAGAGATGCTCTCCGGCATCCAAAATTCGGGTTTTTGTATCAAGCTGTGACATGGCAGGCTTCCTGTTTATGAGCTATACGATCGATTAAAACACCCGTTTGAAACGCTGTCAATCTGCTTTGGTAATTTTTTCATCAGGAGCCTTAACTACTGGTTAGAGACTGCACAAGAGCAGAAAGTATTGCCTAAAAAAAGAGCACAGTGGCTTGGAGATGTTAACTCTGTGTTTTCAGTAGGTTAGAATTTTGGCACACGAGCTGCTCTAAGAGGATGTATCGCCGGGATTCTCTTCTACGTGGTCGGTTACAATCTGATGTACGCAGGGGTTGACGGCGGCTTCATGGGCTCTTTCGGTCTCTGGTCCTTCCTCGCCTTTTGCGTCTTTTTGACCGGGATCATCTACCCGATCCAGTGCTCTTGGGACTGGGCGCCCGCAAAGGCAAGTACGGTAAGGACGGTCGCGTCAATCCCCTGCCCGGGTCCAACATCCCTATGGCCACTCTGGGCACCTTCGTCCTCTGGATGGGCTGGTACGGCTTTAACGGCGGTTCAGTCCTGGCCTTGGGCGATGCCGCATCCGCCATCGAAATGTCGAACGTTATGGTTAACACCAACATGGCCGCCTGTGGCGGGGTGATACCCGCCCGATTTCAGGGAAACATTAAAGCCGCTGCAATGAAACGTAGCGGCTTTTTTATTAATTATCATTATTGCGGGTTTTATTTACAGAAAGCCGAATATATGGATGCGCATCCCATCAACCGCTGCAATCTGCCACCCTGGGCGATTGCCTCGCGGGCCTACAACCGGAATCCCCAACCGATCGAGATCCAAGGGGTGCGCTGTGCCGGGAAAACCCTTTTCAGCAAACTGGATCCGCGCCCGTTCGATCGGTACGATCTTTACGAAGTGGTACCGATGTTCGAGGCGGTCATAGATGCCTTGGGCAGCAATGATGGCGAAGTTCTGCAGAAGATGGAAGAGGTCCTCAACAATGAAGTCCCAGCCTTTGTCAGCAGCCAAGTTGGATTATTTGAGAACCCCTTGCTCTCGCCA
>JADFVC010000172.1 GCA_015222355.1 Chloroflexota bacterium
CAGTTCGGTGTGACCGGGGAAACGGATACCAGCGGCATTGATCGCCGCTTTGTTGATCGGACAGGTAACCAGCCCGGCTGCCGAACCCTCAAGACAGAGAGTCGCCGCCCGCTCGACGTAAGCGGCCATAGCCCGGCCGCAGAGGACATCCGGTTGCCCATACTGAAGCTGATCAGGAGCCAGCTGCGAAAGCGCTTCGACCTCCAGACAAAACTCCCCGAAGCGCAAAATAAAGAGATTTTCTGCTTCAGGATGAACGTCTCCCCTCACTCCGAAAATCTTCGCCGCCTGCAACAACACCCCGACATCGCCAACAACCCGCAGAGGCGTTTGCAGCGCTTCGAATGCCCGGTCGAACAAAGCCTTGAGAATCAGTTCCGGACCGATCCCGGTCGGGTCACCCATGGTGACAAGTAAGGGCTGCACGGTTGTTCACTCCGATCGCTGAAGTTTGCACAAGCGTTCAGTATAGCGGATGCCGACAGCAGGAAACAACCATTGCCGCATCCCGAAAAAATACTCTGGACAACAGAACTAAAAAAACCCCACTGTTGTTAACACAGCGGGGTTCAATTACTCGGCAAAAAACGGGTCAGATCCGGACCTCTATGTGCCCGCGATCGCGCAGTTCCCGTGCCCACTCCTGGAAACGCAGATCGGTCTTTTCTCTTTCCAGCAGCTGTTCAATCTCATCCTTGACCTGTTCGTAGAGGTTGTCCTCTGCGAACTTACGGTCAGTGACCACAAACAAGTGAATCTGGCCATTCATCTCAACCGGCTCACTCACCTGGCCAACCTCCAACCCTTTCAGTGCCTGCTGGAGTTGCTCGGTCAGATCCTCTTCAACCAGCTCCCCCATGTCGCCACCAAAAACCCCTGCTCCCTGGAATTCGAGAACTTGCTCAAACGCTTCTCCTCCCTGCAGCAGGCGACGAGTCACCTGGACCTGTTTGCGGATCTCCGCAAGCTCCTGTTCATCAGCATTGGGCGGGAATTCATAACTGATGCTGCTGACCCGGACTTTCGGCTTGGCGTGATATTCATCAATATGTTCGTTGAAATATTCCTGAACCTCACTGCTGGTGACCTGCACCTTGTAGTTCACTTCACGGCCGAGCAGCTTGTAGCGCAAGATCTCGTTTTTGAGTTTCTCACGATAGGCCGCAAAAGACATCCCTTGGGATTCAACGGCCTTTTGCAACTGCTCAGCGGTAAAATTATTCTTGCGTTGGACATCCTCGATGGCAGCATTCAGTTCCGGGTCGGGAACCGTCAAGCCCAATTCCTTGATCCGTTGTTCCACCAGTTTTTCATTGATCAACTGCTCCAGAACCTGTCTCCGTAACTGATCAAACTCTTGACTGGTCAGTTGATTCGCCTCGGCATCCCTGGCCAATGCCGTCAGAACCGCCCTATCCAGCCGGTAACTGCTGATGATCTCCTGGTTGACCACGGCAACGACCTTGGTCAGGGTTTTGGCGGCAACCGGGCTGACCAGCAGCAAAAGAGCCGGCAGCAACAAAGACAAAAATCGTGTCATGATTATTTTACCTCATGGTTTAAGTGTTGAACTATCTTGCAGTTAATGCAGATCTTTTTTAGCTAACAGGTCCCAATGAACGGAAATTCGGGTGTTCTCGTGTAATTTTCCCAGCCAGAGCTGAAAAACCTCTTCTTCCCGCTGTTGCCTTAACATGGCAATGATTTCATTCTGCACCGCGGCAAAGGGCCGCAACCCCGCGCGGCGCCGACGTTCCACCAGAAACAGATGAACTCCGTATGGGCTTTCCACCGGGTCACTGAGCTGGCCGGCCGCTAACCGAAACAGCACCTTATCGAACTCCGGGGGGAGCTGACCCTGGGAAAAATATCCCAGGCTGCCACCATTTTCCCGATCAGGAGAAAGTGAGTATTCACGGGCCAGTTCAGCGAAATTCCCACCCGCTTTCAATTTTTTTAAAATGACCTCGGCTGCCTCTTTAGAGTCAAAAAGCATTTGCCGTGCACGTAATTCTTCGGAGCGACGAAACTCTTCCCGATTGGCCAGATAATATTTCTCGGCATCCTTCACGTCAACCTGTACCAGCGGATCAAGGATGGCGGCACTCACTTTCATCGTCAGCAGACGCAACCTTAACACCGCCTGCCAACTTTCTTCGGACTGACCGGCCTCCCGCAAAATTTCCTGGTATTCTGCAGCGGAATAATTCCCGCGGAATTCAATCATCGCTGCGTCAAGTTCGGCGGGGGCAATCCGTACATCGCTTCGTTCCGCTTCACCGAGAATCAGTTCCCGCTCAATCAGCCGATTGACCAGCTGTTTTTTTAACAGCAATTGCTCCTGTTCTGGAAGTACGGAAATATCCGGATAACTGAGCTGCAATTCCCGTTCAAACTGCTGCAGGGTCAGCTGGCGCTGCCCGACCTTTATCAGCGGCGGCAGAGGCTCCGGTGGTTGGCAACCATGGACAAATACCAGGAGCAATAGAATGATGACTTGACGGAGAAACGGCATCGACACTTAACTACCCATTTTCAGAGAGAAAACCGGGTTGTTACGCTAGCATAGTCAGAAAAACAGTTGCAATTCTTTTCTCACTGCCGGCAGTAGCTCCTGTTCTTTCAGGCGACCGAGGTCAACGCTCAGTTTGAAATCGGCTCCCAGTCGGTACCGCTCCGGCTGATCGGTGAGCAGGCTGCGAATCAGTTCCGGCGAAACCCTGGTGGTCGCATGGAACAGCAGGTGCAATCGGCGACCGTCGTATTCGAGGAGTTCAACCCGTAAGCGTGTCAGCAGGATGCGCAGGCGCATGATGCCGACCAGGGCTTCCCCGGCACTCGGTAATTCACCGTAACGATCACGCAATTCTTCGACCAGGTCAAACAACTCCTCATCTTGTTCAGCAGCAGCCATCCGCTGATAGAACTGCAAACGCTGGTTCGGGTCGGGCAGGTACTTCTCCGGGAAGAAGGCCGACAGTCCCATGCGGATTTCCGGATCGATCCGCTCTTCACGCTCCTTGCCGCGCAGCTTATCGATGGTCTCTTCCAGCAGCTCGGTGTAAAGCTCGAAGCCGATCGCCGCAATCGGCCCCGACTGTTTGGCTCCGAGCAGATCACCAGCACCCCGCAGCTCCAGGTCGTGGCTGGCGATACGGAAACCGGCCCCCAATTCGGTCAGTTCCTGCAATACCTTCAGCCGTTCACGCGCCTCTTTGGTCAGGCCGGCCTCGCCGGGGATCAGCAGGTAAGCGTAGGCACGGCGATCGCTGCGGCCGACCCGGCCGCGCAGTTGGTAGAGCTGCGAGAGGCCGAAGCAATCGGCACGGTTGACGATAATAGTGTTAGCACGCGGGATATCCAGGCCGTTTTCGATGATGGTCGAGGTGACGAACAGGTTGCTCTTCCCCGCGATAAAATCGAGCATCACCTGCTCCAGATTCTTCTCCGGCATCTGCCCATGACCGACGGAAATGTTCGCTTCGGGGACCAGGGCTTTGAGCTGCTCAGCCATGGCGTCGATGGTCTTGACCCGATTGTGGACGAAGTAGACCTGCCCGCCGCGGCGCAGCTCACGCAGGATTGCCTGGCGGATCAGCTCGTCGTCGAAGCGGGTGACGTAGGTGCGGATTGCCAGCCGGTCGATCGGGGCGGTTTCGATAATCGACAGATCACGCATCCCGGCCAGGCTCATGTGCAGGGTGCGCGGGATCGGCGTGGCTGTCAAAGTGAGGATATCGACCTCGGCGCGCAGCTGCTTCAATTTCTCTTTGTGGCTGACACCGAAGCGTTGCTCCTCATCGACAATCACCAGTCCCAGGTCGTTGAAACGCACATCGCGCTGCAGTAACCGGTGGGTGCCGATCAGGATATCGACCTTGCCGGCGGCAGCGGCGGCCAAAGTTTTTTTGTTTTCGGCGGCACTGCGGAACCGGGAAACCATCTCGACCCGTACCGGGAATTCTTCCAAGCGCTGGCTGAAACTCTCCCAGTGCTGCCGGGCCAGCACCGTAGTCGGCACCAGCACCGCCACCTGCTTGCTGTCGATCACCGCCTTGACCGCGGCACGCAAAGCAACCTCGGTCTTGCCGTAGCCGACATCACCGCAGACCAGCCGGTCCATAGGTTTTGGCGATTGCATGTCGCTCAAGGTGTCCTCGATTGCCCGCAGCTGATCTTCGGTCTCCTCGTGGGGAAAGGTCGCCTCGAATTCGCGATAGAGCTGATCGGGGGCTGAGCAGGCAAACCCCTGGCGCAGTTCGCGCTTGGCATAAAGTTCCAGTAGCTGGCGGGCCAGTTCTTCAACGGCGGCGCGAGCCTTGAGCCGGGCTTTCTGCCATCCCTGGCCGCCCATCTTGTCCAGCTTCGGTGCATACCCCTCGCCGCCGACATACTTCTGCACTTTTTCGATCCGGTCGATCGGCAGATAAAGCTTGTCGCCGCCGGCATATTGCAGGTGGAGGAAATCCCCCTCAACCGAGCCGGTCTGCAGATGGGTGAGTCCGAGATATTTGCCGATACCATGGTCCGTGTGGACGATGAAGTCACCATCCCTGAGCTCAGCCAGACTGCTCATCAGCTTGCGGGCACGCTGTTGCCCGGTTTTTCTCTGCCGGTGGCTGCGTTTGCCGAAGATCTCCTCTTCGCTGATGAGCAGCAGTTTCTCTTCCGGCAGCGAGAATCCGCTGGAAAGCTCACCGACGCACAGCTGCGGACAGCCGGGGGACAGGTTGTTCAAGCGCAGGGCCGGGTTGATGTTCAGCTCGACCTCATGGGCGGCGAGCAACTCCTGCAACCGTTCGGCTTGGCTGCGCTGGTGACAGACCAGCAGGACGCGCCAGTTGTCGTTTGCTGCCTGCTGCAGTCGCTGGACCAGCGGTTCGAGGCCGTCATGCTGCTCGTTCGAATGGGCGCGCAGTTCAGCGTTGCCGATACAGTTGAAGTGGAAGCGCTCCCGTTCGTCATCCAGTTGAAAAACCCGTAGCTGGGATATCTCGATCCGACCACTGCTGTTCAGCAGCGGCTGCACCTCGCTCGGATCGAGAAACAGTTCCTTGCGTGCGGCGTGCGGCTGCCCCTGCTCAAGCATCCGTGCCTCGCCGTCGCGGACATCGCGGTGACACTGGTCGATTGCCTGCTCAATCGCCGGAGGATCCACCAGCACCCAGCGTTCTTTGTCCAGGTAGCTGGTCAGCGCATCAAGGGCCGGGTAGTTAAAGGGCAACAGAAAATGCCGTCCTGGAGCGAGAATCCCCTCGCGGACCTCCTCCATGATCGTTTCCCGCTCGGTGCGCGGGAGTTCCAGTTCATCGCAACGCTCTTTCAGCCGCTGAGCAAAGGTCTCAAGAAACGGGCCGTGAAGAATCATCTCTTTAGACGGGATCAACGTCAGCCGCTCAATCATTTGCGTACCGGAACGCTGGCTGACCGGATCGAAATGGCGCATCTTTTCGATGAAATCCCCGTAAAAATCGAGTCGCACAGGCTGTTGGGCGTCGGACGGGAATAAATCGATAATATCGCCGCGCACAGCAAAACTGCCCCGTTCTTCGACCAGGGGTACCGGCTGGTAACCAAGTTGCAGCAGGGACTCAAGCAGCGGTTGCCGCTCATACTCCTCCTCGGCAATCAACTCCAGGGCGATCGTTGCCAGCACTTGGCGCGGAATCATGCGTTGCATCAGCGCCCGCACCGGCAGCACCAGAGCCTTGAGTTCTCCGCGGTCAAGGGCCGCCAAGGTGGTCAGGCGGGTCGCTTCCAGCTCCGGGTGCGGGGTGAGGGGATCGTAGGGGTTCAGTTCCCAGTTCGGCAGCAAGGCGATCTGTTGCGGGTGATGGTGGAAAAACCGCAGGTTGGCGGTCAGTTGGCGGGCCTGCGGCAGGTCAGCGGTGAGAATCACCAGCAGCCCTGAGTGTTCAGTCAGCAGCCGGGCGAGCAGAAAGGCGTCGGCCGATCCATGCAGGCCGAGAACTTCACTGGTCTGCAGGCCGGAGCTGACGCCATCGATAAAACTTTTGCTCGTGGCATGCTTTATGTCCTGCGGGGAATCTAAATCCATGAGTTATTCCGCTGCAAAAATAAAGGGCGCACAAAAAGCACGCCCTCAATCATAAACCAAGTTATTCTCAAGACTCAATCCCGCGGCACGGCCAGCATCCGATCGAGGGATAGCCTGGCTTTTTCCCGGACCTCCTCAGCAACAGTCACTCGCGGCTCCATAGTTTCCAGACATTTGACAATGTCCTCGAGCGTGGTCAGCTTCATGTTCGGACAGACCAACGAACGGCTCGGTATAATGAATTCTTTCTCCGGATTCTCAAGCTTCAATCGCCAGAGGATCCCGTTCTCGGTTCCAACAATAAATTTCTTGGCCGGATTTTCTTTGGCGAAAATATACATGCCGCTGGTCGAACAGATATGATCGGCCAGCTCGAGGATTTCCGGGGTGCATTCCGGATGCGCCATAAACAGAGCATCTGGATGGTCAGCTCGGGCCTGCTTGATCTCCTCCACCTTGAGCCGGTCATGAGTCGGACAGTAACCTTCCCAGCAGATGCACTCCTTCTCCGGGACGTGCTTAGCGATGTAACGACCAAGGTTGCGGTCAGGGACCAATAGCAGTTTTTCGGCATCGAGGGAGCGAGCAACATTAACGGCATTGGAACTGGTGCAACAGATGTCACTCTCGGCTTTGACCGCCGCTGTCGAGTTGACGTAGGTGACCACAGTAGCGCCGGGATGCCGAGCCTTGAACTTGCGCAACCCTTCGGCAGTCACCATATCAGCCATCGGACAACCGGCATCTGCACGCGGCAGCAGCACGGTTTTTTCCGGGGAGAGGATCGCCGCCGACTCCGCCATGAAGTGCACCCCACAGAAAACAATAACCTCTTTATCGGTTTTCGCCGCTTCCATGGAGAGCGCCAGGGAATCACCGGTAATATCAGCGATTTCCTGCACTTCGTCGCGCTGGTAATTATGGGCCATCAGCAGCGCATTACGCTCAGCGGCCAGCTCCTTGATTCTCTGTTTCAGTTGTTCCTGATTCATCGAATAATCTCACTTGTTGGAACCTGTTCGAAATGAAGCCCGCATGCTAGACCAACCCCCTTGTCATGTCAATCTTTTCACCCCCCCCGGAACGCTTGACAGGAGGGGGTAAGCGGCTATTCTCGCCACGGTTCGTCAGGCCCGACAACCTCCTAGGAGGCTGTCGGATTATCCATGAGCCAGCTGCAAATCCGGCTGTTTGGCCCAGACTTAAGCTCCTTTTCAGCCCATAGCTACGGCTATGCGCTCTCAAACGAGCTTAAGTCTGGCCTCAAACTTCCAAATTTTCGCTTCGACTCAGATAGTCCGACAGCCTCCTAGGCGCAGAGATCCCTTTCGTGTTAATCTCCGCCCCATGAGTTTAAAAGACTGGGGCTGGACCCCGTTTTTTTCCGAACAATTGATTCCCTGGAAAAATAAAAGTTACCTGCCCGCGCGAGTCATCCGGGGGGAGAAAAACTATTTTCGTGTCTGGACTGAACAAGGGGAGTTGACCGTCCGTTTCTCCGGCAAGGTTCGTCATAAAGCCGCCGGCCGGCCTGATCTGCCGGTGGTCGGGGACTGGGTGATCGTCGAGCCCCAGCCGGGTCAGCGCGGCATCATCCATGCCCTGCTCAAGCGGAAAAGTTCCTTTGCCCGCAACCTGCCCGGCCGTCGTAAAGGGAAGGGACGGGAACGGATTGAGCAGCAGGTGATTGCCGCTAACGTCGATGTTGTGCTGATTGTCAGTGGCCTTGATCGCGATTTTAACCTCCGGCGCATTGAGCGCTACCTGACCCTGGTGGGCAGCAGCGGCGCCGAAGCCGTCGTTCTGCTGAATAAAGCCGACCTTTGTTCCGAACCGCAGCGTTGCAAAAAACAGGTTGAACAGATTGCCGGCGCTGTCCCGGTACACAGCTGTTGCGCCCATGACGCGGAGCAGTTGCTCTTTTTATCCACCTACCTGCAACCGGGGCGGACCCTGGCCCTGCTCGGCTCTTCAGGAGTCGGCAAATCGACCATCCTCAACAGCCTGCTGGGAGAACAACGGCAAAAGGTCGCTGCCGTAAGTACAGACGGCAAGGGCAGGCACACCACCACCCATCGTGAGCTCTTTTTGTTACCTCAAGGGGGCATCCTGATGGACAATCCCGGGATGCGTGAGCTGCACCTGTGGGGTGATAAGGAAGATCTGGCCGAATCTTTTGCCGACGTCGAAACATTGGCGACAGCGTGCCGCTTCAATGATTGTTCACACAAAGTTGAACCGGGCTGTGCCGTCCAAGCCGCAATTGAGCAGGGACAGTTGCTGCCGGAACGCCTCAACAGTTATCATAAGCTCAAAGAAGAACTGGAAAATTTGCAACGTCGGCGTCAGCCTGTTTCCCGAAGAGGGCTCTGAGGGGCTTGGTTTGCTCAAAAGTGCCGATCAGGCATCTCCCTGGCAAAGAGGAAAGGGAAAGCAACTTACCAGTTTGCTTCCGCACAACCCCTTGATTTCCTTGCCACGACGAAAAATCCCGCGTTCCCGACTCGGAAACCTACCAGTTCCCACCCGGAGTTTCCG
>JADFVC010000173.1 GCA_015222355.1 Chloroflexota bacterium
GGATCACCTGCTTGGAGATGATCCCTTTGTCGATAAAGCCGTGGATGTGTTGCTGCAGCTCCTTTTCGGTGACCTCGGCAGCGGCTTTTTTCACGATCAGCGCCAGCGGTTTTTCGCCCCACTTGTCATCCGGCAGGCCGATGACGGCTGCTTCGCCAATGCTTGCATGGGTGCAGAGCAGGTCTTCCAGCTCCAGGGAGGAAATCCATTCGCCGCCGATCTTGATGACATCCTTGATCCGGTCGGTGATTTTCACGTAATTCTGCGCGTTACGGTTGGCCACGTCTCCGGTGTGCAGGTAGCCGCCGCGCCAGAGACCTTCCGAGTTGCGCTGGTCTTTCAGGTAGCCCTGGGTCAACCAGGGAGCGCGCACCACGATTTCGCCGACGCTTTCTCCGTCCGGTGGGATGTCGGCCAACTCCTCGTCCACCACCCGTAGCTTGACCAGCGGCATCGGTCGGCCCGTCTTGCAGCGGATTTCCAGCTCCTCTTCATTGCTCAGGTCATCATCGGTGACGTGGGCGAGGGTCAGTAGCGGGCAGGTTTCCGACATGCCATAGCCGGAGTAGAGATCAATCCCCCGTTTCAGGGCTGTGGCACACATCGCCCTGGGCAGTGCCGCGCCGCCGATCAGAACCTTCCAGTTCGACAGATCTATTTCGGCAAAAGAGGGATGGCTCATCAGCAGATGCAGGATGGTCGGAACACAGTGGGAGAAGGTGACCTGCTCCTTGTCGATCAGTTTCAGCAGCATGTCGGGGGTGTATTTTCCAGGGTAAACCTGTTTAATGCCGAGGGAGGTTGCCATATAGGGGATGCCCCAGGCATGCACATGGAACATCGGGGTGATCGGCATATAGACATCGTTCTGATGTAAACGCCCCTGCTCAGCACTGGTGCCGAGCGCAGCCAGGCCGGCAAGCGTGTGCAGGACCAGCTGACGATGACTGAAATAGACCCCTTTGGGCAGGCCGGTGGTGCCGGTCGTATAGAAGGTGGTGGCCCGGGTGTTTTCATCGAAATCGGCAAATTCAAAGTGATCGTCAGACGCATCGAGCAGCGCCTCGTATTCGCCCGCGAAACTCAGGGACGTTTCCAGTGGCTGTTGCCCATCCTGCAACAGGACGTAGTCCCTGACCGTGCCGATCCGCCCTTTGATCTGTTCGAGGATCGGCAGGAACTCCTCGTTGACCAGAATATAATCGTCCTCGGCATGGTCGATGGTGTAGAGGATCTGCTCCGGCGACAAGCGGATGTTGACGGTATGCAGCACCGCACCGAGCATCGGGACGGCGTAGAAACATTCCAGATAGCGGTGGCTGTCCCAATCCATCACCGCGACCGTATCCCCCGGCTGGACACCGATTTCAGTCAATGCATTGGCCAGTTTGCAGACCCGCTGATGGAACTCTGCGTAGCTAAAACGCATTTGATCGCGGTAGACGATCTGCTGTTGCGGATCATCGACCACGGGAGCCTGCAACAGGTTTTTAATCAGCAGCGGGTAAGTAGGCGGACATGGTGCGCTGGATGAGGTTATCGGACATAAGATCTCCTTGCCGGGTGTTTGTTGATTCGGATTAAATTGTTGATTTTGGTTATCTACTTCGTTCCAGTGAATCTATTACGAAAGCAAATATTGGCCACAGACACGTACGGACAGAGGCGGGACGTAAAACCTGAAATCAGAAAAGTTCACAATCATCCTCACGCCTGTTCACTACGTTCACTCAAGACACTAAGATCACGAAGGAAACCCATTATTCAGGTTTTGATCTTAAACCCATAAATACGCTTTTGCTCTTGTTCTTCTTAGTGGGCTTTGTGGCTTTGTGCGAGATAAGGTTTTGATATTGTCCCGCAGTTGTCCGTATGTGTCTGTGACAAAAAAAGGCTTCTGTTTTCGTTTTTCAATCGACCAATCAGAACCCAACTTGAGTAAAGTGAATAACCGGATTGTTGATAGAATGGGAATATAGTCGGTTGTTCGGAGGCATGGCAAGGGTTGATGCTTGTGGGCATCGATTAGCCGGGCTAGAATGTTTCCGTCCGGAAACGGTTCTTTTCCGCCGTGGCCGTGTCAATCTGCGGGCTTGTTTGTGCGACGTACCGATGTACGCCTCCGCACAACCCCTTGATTTCCTTGCCACGACGAAAAATCCCGCGTTCCCGACTCGGAAACCTACCAGTTCCAGGAGGGTGATTATGAAGCTTCCGACTCCTCTGCTTGAGGGGGTATTGTTGCGCCGTTACAAGCGTTTTTTTGCCGATGTCGAATTGGCCGATGGTTCTGTAGTGACGGCTCATACGCCGAATACCGGCAGCATGAAGCAATGTGCCGTGCCGGGGTATCGGGTGCTGATTTCCAGAGCGGATGATCCGAAACGCAAGCTTAAATTTACTCTGGAATTGATCCGCGTCGGCGAGCACTGGGTCGACACCCATACCCAACGGACCAACCGTCTGGTGGCGGAAGCGCTGCGCAACGGTTGGATTGAAGGGCTGTGCGGCTATGAAGTGACACCGGAATACAAGATCGGTGACAGCCGTATCGATTTCTTTCTCGAAAAGGGGGGCGAACAAATTCTGCTTGAAGTGAAGAATGTCACCCTCTGCTGTGCGGAGGCTGTTGCCTGTTTTCCCGATGCCGTCACCACTCGCGGCCGGAAGCACCTGCGTGAATTGTTGGCGGCGAAACGGCAGGGTTGCCGTGCGGTGATTTTTTATCTCGTCCAGCGCGCCGAAGCGACCAGTTTTACTCCGGCTGACGCGATCGATCCCGAGTATGGCCGCCTGTTGCGGGACGTGGTTGCCGGAGGAGTGGAAGCACTGGCCTACAAGATGGTCGTGAGCCCGGAAGAGAACCGGGTATCTGTGCAAATTCCAGTGATTTTATAGACAGGATTCGTTCCATGCGTAATGTCGGACTGATTACCGAGTACAACCCATTTCACAACGGTCACTTGCACCACCTGCGGGAGAGCCTCAAGGCCGCTGACGCCGATGTCTCGGTCGCGGTGATGAGCGGGCATTTTCTGCAGCGCGGTGAACCGGCGCTGGTCGATAAATGGTTGCGCACCGAGATGGCCCTGGCCGCCGGGGTCGATCTGGTCATCGAGCTGCCACTCCCCTGGGCTTGCAGCAGTGCGCCTGACTTTGCCCGCGGCGGGGTGCTGGCCCTCAATGCTCTCGGGGGGATTGATGCGCTTTGTTTCGGCAGTGAAGCTGGGGAACTCGAGCCGTTGCGGTTATGTGCCGAACAGCTCGTCGCCAAGGAAAACCTCGTTCGACAAAAGACCGCTGCCCTGTTGCGCAAGGGATTGAACTACCCGCAGGCCCGTGCTCAGGTGCTGGGTGAACTGTTGCCCGAGGGGCTGGATGGGGAACAGCTGGCGGCACCGAATAACATCCTCGGCATTGAGTATCTCAAGGCCCTGCGGCAGACCGGCAGCCGTATCCAGCCGTTGACGATTCAGCGGAGCGGTGCCGGTTATCATCAGGCAACCGTCGGGGAAGGGGGGATCGCCAGCGCCACCGGAATCCGCAAAATGCTCAGGGACGGTGAATCGGTCGAACAACTGTTGCCGGCGCGGGTGTGGCCCGTGCTGCAGGCTGCCCTGGCAGCAGGGCGGAATTTTGCTGCCGAGCGGTATTTGGCCCTGCTGTTAGCGCAGATTTTCCGTGCTCCCAGCCAGCTGTCTGACTGCCTGTCTCTTATACACATCTCCGAGCCCACGAGACTGTCATAA
>JADFVC010000174.1 GCA_015222355.1 Chloroflexota bacterium
CATCTTTGGCGAAGATGCGGTGATCCGGATTCTGGACAAAGAATCCATTGCCGCCGATATGCAGGGATTGACGTTCGAGGCGCTCGGTTTTGCTGAACGGGAAATGCAGCGCATGCGCCGACGGATTCGTGAGCCTTACGGTATGGTCCTGGTGACCGGCCCGACGGGAAGCGGCAAAACCACAACCCTGTATGCGGCTTTGTCTGAAATCAATTCAGCAGAGGAAAAGATCGTCACCATAGAAGATCCGGTTGAATATCAGGTCAAAGGGGTTGTCCAGGTTCCGGTCAATGAGAAGAAAGGGTTGACCTTCGCCCGTGGCCTGCGCTCAATATTACGCCATGACCCGGATAAGATTATGGTCGGTGAGATTCGCGATCCGGAAACTGCGCAAATTGCTGTTCAGTCAGCACTGACCGGTCACCTGGTTTTCACCACAGTCCATGCCAACAATGTTTTTGATGTGCTGGGGCGCTTTCTGCATATGGGGATTGATCCTTACAATTTTGTCTCCTGCCTCAATTGTGTTCTGGCCCAGCGTCTGGTGCGGGTGCTTTGTAAACACTGTAAAGAACCGGTCAGCCACGATTCCGGGTTTCTGGCATCTTATGGATTAACGGATGAGCAGTGTGCCGCTGCCGACTTCCATGATGCTCCCGGTTGCAAAGAATGTAACGGCCTCGGCTATTCCGGACGCAGCGCGATTGTTGAACTGCTGGAAATGAACGATGAAATGCGGGAGATGATTGCCGCGAAGTGCCCCGTGTCAGAATTAAAAAAGAAAGCCCATGAAAACGGCACGATCTTTTTAAGACAGGCCGCTCTGGAAAAAGTTCTTCGCGGGGAAACAACCTTCCGCGAGATTGATCGCGTCACCTTTGCGGAAGGGTAGGACGATGCCGGGAAGAACCTGTCTGGGATTGGAAATTCGTCAGCAAGGGCTCCGGGCTGTTGCTGTTCAGCGTCGCGGCAAAAATATCGTTCTGGTCGGAGGACAGACCCTGTCATTGGCTGAAACTGTGTTGCAACCAGGTTTCAGGGAACCGAATATTTCTCAACCGGATCTCTTTATCGATGCAGTGAAAGAGTTAATGTCCCCGCTCGTAAAACGGGATACCCGGATCGCTGTTGCTCTTCCCGATCGTTCCGGACAGCTGTTTTTGCTGGATATCGAAACTCCATTTAAAAATCGGGCAGAAGGGGTCGAAATTGTTCGCTGGCGTTTGAAGGATCTGCTGCCTGATAAGTCAACAAGTCAGGTGGCGCTGGACTTTCAGGTTTTGGAAGAGAAAGAATCGGGGCAGAAAAGAATCCTCGCCGCCGTGATGACACAGGATGTCTTGTCGCAGTACGAGAGTCTTCTTGATCAGGCTGGATATGCCGCTTCTGTTGTCGATTTTCATTCTCTGGCGCTCTATAATGCCTACCGCACGAAAATCGATCTGGGGCGAGATTTTATTATGATCGGGGCCGATGGTTGCCAGTTCAGCATCCTGATTTTTGTCAACCGGATTCTGAGTTTTTGCCGAGTGAGGCAGATCAGCCAGGATCCCCGGCAGGTTTTTCAGGAAATCAATCGGTCGCTGGTGAATTATCGTAATGAACAACCCGCTTTCAGTCGCCAGTCGGTATATCTGCATTCCGACTGGCAGGACCGGGAGGAGCTGTTTGTTGCCGTGAATGCTGCTTTTGATCAGGATGTTCAATGGCTGGTATCTCCAGTGAGCAAACTGATGAACGGCCATCAGCCGGCTTTTACGGGCGCTGAAGCCAACGGCATGGCGGCCGCTCTCGGGGTGGCTGAGCGTATGATACAAAGGTGATGGCGTCGCAAAAAGTCCACCCGACTGCGTTAAGGGTGTCGAAGGGGACTGAAGGGGACTGTCCCCCGGTTCTGGTCTTAAAGGGGGGCTGTCCCCGGCCCTTGGAATGGGCGGCACCAGCCCATCATCACCAGAGTTACCGTACTTATTTTTTGCGAAAGCATCTCAAATGAAGTTATCGATCAATCTTGCGAGTCGCCGTTATCTTGATCAGCGAGCCCTGAAGATGGTTCTCTCCGGTGTCATTGTGCTGCTGCTCTTTGTGCTGGCAATCCAGGGGAATGCTTATTTTGAAAATCGTCAACTGGCCCGGCAGCATCAGGCACACCTTGAGTCATTACAGGAGCAACTGCGCGGCAAACTGCCCAAACGCCTGACCCCGGAAGAACTTACTGAACACCGTCAGGCGTATAAGCGAGCCGAGGCGCTGCTGCAGAGGGATGCTTTCCGCTGGACAGCACTCTTTGATCGCATGGAAAGTCTGCTTCCGGATGGGGTGAGTTTACGCAGTTTCAACCCTGACTACGGCAAGAACAGTCTTTTGATGAACGGAGTCGCAATAAAATTAAAAAATTTACAGGAGCTGCTCGACAATTTACAGGCCGATCAATTCAATCAGGTGTATCTGAAAAGACAGGGGGAAGTCAAAGTCGATGACGGCCGTGGTGGTAAACGGACCGCCTTGAGCTTTTCTATCAGCCTGGAAGGGGTATTCTGATGACGCAGAAATATCCTCTGCTGACTGCTGTGTGGGAACAGAATCGCATCCGGATCATGGTGATTGTCATTCTGCTGTTGTTCGTTGTGGGAGCTTATGCAGGACAGCGATGGATTGTTGAACCGAATTTGCTGGCGTTAAGAACAGAACAGACCCGTTTACAGCAACATGTTCGGCAACGGCAAATGGAATTTGCCAACAGCGGCGTTCCCGTTTCTGCCGCAGAGCAGATAGCAAAAAATCTTCAGCAATTCAATCGCCTGATTCCGTCACAAACGGATTTTTCGGCCTTTCTCGGAGAACTATTTGATTGGTCGGGACAGGCCGGTCTGGAGATTCACCAGATCAGTTATCAGCCCAAACATGAGAAAAAAACGGGTTTTCTGCGCTATGGGCTGAGCTTTTCCGTCAAGGGGGACTATTCTCAAGTCAAAAAGTTTATTCATCTGTTGGAGAATGCGCAGCGCATTCTGCTGATCGAGAAGATTTCTCTGGTCGAGTCTTCAACCGGTAAAAAGGGCCGGCATAAGGTTGATTTAAGGATTGAGCTGACAACTTATTTTCAGGAGGGTTCAGCGTGAGCCGCGCGCGGATTATGCTTCTGTTGCTGGTTGTGCTCTGCGTGGCGGTTGCCTATGCCTGGCTAGCGACGCCGAAGCAGCGCAGAATTACCCCGGGACAGAGCCTCCCGCGACAAACGGATCTGCGTCGACAGAAAGTTGCCCCGGCAGCCTTTCCGGCTGTTGCTGATCTTGATTTCTCCGGCGGCGGGGATTCCCGCTATCGGGCACCCCGGAAAAACCTTTTTGGTCCTTTATATCTGCCGCCGAAACCGGTCAAACCACGGCATGTTCCGCCACCACCGAAAGTCACAAAGTCGGTTGAGAAACCCCCAAAAGTTGTTCCGGTTGTTATTCCGCCGCAAGGGCTGAAACCGATTCCGATTCAGCCACTGGACGTCTTGGGCTATCTGAATAAAGCTGGAGAGTATACGGTTTTTCTGTCGTCGAAGAAGGGCGAAATCTTTCTTGTCAAAGCGGGTGATACCTTTGCGGACGATCTGGTTGTCCGCAACGTCAGCGTCAACGAGATGATCATCGGTCGTCGACAGACAGATCAGCAGGTTGTGCTGCGACTGGGAGAAGTAAAATCCCAGCGACTATCGGACGTCAGATTAAAGTCGGATCGTCCCGCGTTTGAAATTCCGCAAAAACTGAACTCGAACAAACCAAAACCGGGTGATGACCCTGGTGTGAACAAATAATGAGGTTGAAGAATGATGCTTTTCAATGATGGGGATGCCATGACAATGCGAAAGATGATCGGTAATCTCTTTGTGCGTTTTTCCAGTCTGTTGCTGCTGCTGTTGTTTCTGTCCGGATGTGTGGCAGGACAGGCGTCTTTCAGCAAAGGGAATCAGGCCCTTGAACAGCAGAGTTATGATCAGGCTGTCATCGAATTCCTCTCTGCGGTTGAGAGTAATCCGGTCAGTCATGAATATCGTTTAAAGCTGATCCATGCCAGGAGCAAGGCTGCCCTTGACCATAAAACGAAGGGGGATCATTTTATTGCTCAGCAGCAGTACCTGAATGCTCTTCAGGAATATCAACTGGCAACTGAACTGGACGGCTCAATATATGCGGCATTTGATGGCCTGGCGACGGCTGGTAATTATCTTCAGGCGGAAAGACTGGTGAAAGATGCGCAAGTTTTGTTGCAGGCCAATCGACAGTCTCAAGCCAGAGATATTGTGAATACCGCCCTTTCTCTGCTTCCTGATTATCAACCGGCCCTGCAACTCAAGGAAAAAATCAAGCAGGACCAATATGCACTGGTCGATGGAGTTGAGCTTGAGGTGACCTCGACGCAGCCGATCAATCTTAACTTTCGCGAAACAAAACTGCCGGATGTGTTTAATATTTTGACCAAACTTTCAGGGATCAACTTTATCCTTGATGAGGATATCCGCAGCAACAAGACAACGCTGTTTCTGGAACAAGCGACTTTTGCCCAGGCACTGGAACTGCTGTTGCGGATGAATAAACTGGACAAAAAGATTCTCAACAGCAAGACGATTATTCTTTTCCCGAAAACCCGAGATAAACAGAAGCAGTTTGAAGACCAGATCATCCAGACTTTTTATCTGTCGCATATCGACGCCAAAAAAGCGGTCAACATGCTGCGCACCATGTTACAGGTACGGAAAATTTATGTTCAGGAAGAGCTCAATGTCATTGTGATTCGGGATCAGCCGGATGTTATCAAGCTGGCACAGAAGCTGATCGAAGCCAATGACCGGGGCAATTCCGAGGTCATCTTCGATCTGGAACTGATCGAGGTCAATCACAGCGATACCCGGGAATTAGG
>JADFVC010000175.1 GCA_015222355.1 Chloroflexota bacterium
GATGCCGACTTGAATTTTCAGATCGAGCTGCGGTTTGAGCTGGTTCCGATGAAAATCCCGCTGGAGGTAGGCACTTTCAATGTCTATCTCACTGATTTTCAGATCGAGTCTTTTCTGTAGAGCTGAAGCGAACAGTTCTTCCTCATCCGGCAGCTTTTGTTTTTTGAGCTGACTTTTAAAATCATAAAATGATGAGCAATGAAAATCTGCCGGCAACTCCTGAGCAAACAAACGGTTCAACTCCTCGAATTGCAGAGCTCTGCTTTGTACTGCCAACGAAAGGTTCAGCTGCCGATCAGCCAGCGCGGCCTCTGCTTCCAACACCTCGGAAACGGGTATGACACCAACCTCAAAGCGCCGCTGGTTGGCGACAAAAAGTTCATCCGCCAGTTGATGGGCTTCGTTTCGTAACTGAACGATTGCCGCTGCACCCACCACACGGCTGACCAGGGATTCAATCTGCAAGGCAAGGATCTGTGCCTCAAATTGGCTTTCCAGAGATGTTTGCCGATGTTTTTTCTGAGAAAGTTGCAGGCTGGTGGTATTGACAACCGCTCCCGAGCCGCGCATCAGCGGCTGTACCAGATCAACCAGTAAATGGGTCCGATAGCGCGGTGACAAGTCGTCAGTCAGATTGTTATCATCGATCCATTCTGTGTTCAGTGAAAACGCTGCGGACAAACCGGTTTTCAATTTTTTGTGGAGACCGAGGGTGCCTGAACCCTGCTGACTGTCACTGGTTTCTGTCAAACTCAAGGCAGATGAAATCGGCGTTGAAACATCCGTATAGTCTGCCGAAGCAAAAATTTCCACGTCAAAAACAGCATCTTCGACAATGACCGACGCTTGACTGATGGGACGATTCAGATGAATCGTCTGCAGACCGAGATTAGTTTCAAGACCGAACAGAATCAATTCGCGGAGGCTTTGCGGTGTTTTCTGGGCTGCCGACAGCGGAGTTGAACAGAGAAAAACAACGATTAAAAAGCAGAAACTGAAACGAAATCGATTCATAAAGCGACCCCCTCCAGCGTTTGCAGGAAGAGTCCTCGCAACGCATCTTCTACCTCCTCAAGGGTGGAAACATAACCGGTGTACCAGCCTGCCAATACCCCGAGATACAAAGAGAAGAAGTGAACAGACAACAAAAAAAGATCCTCTTGGTCTGAGAGTTCCCCTCTTTGTTGAGCAGAGCGAAACAGATCTTCCAGAATATTGAAGTAACGCTGATCGTGCTCCTTGGTTTTCTCGTTAATAACCTTGGGAAACACCATGTCACGCAGCAATTGACGACCGAATTCGTTATCCCTGGTAATAAAAGTAAATTTGATCATGAAGAATTCAAGCAACTGGTCGAGCAGCTTGACCCCTGCCCGGTCCGGCGATTGCAGTCTGGCGAAAGATTCCACCAGCTCATCGTCACAGAAAGACAGAAAAATTTCATCTTTCGTCGAAAAATAGGTGTATACCGTCGCTTTTCCTATCCCCGCCTCGCGGGCGATGTCTTCAATACTGGTTTTTTCAAAACCTTTTTCAGTAAACAGCTGCACCGCAGATGCGGTAATTGCTTTACGGGTTTCTGTCTTTTTCTGTTCTCTGATTCCAGCCATTCGTTCCTCCATTAAAACTCGACCGGATTCGAGATTATCAGAGAAAAGTTGCTTGTCAAGAAAAACTCGAACACGGTCGAGTTTTTAACAAAGATAGAGAATTAAAGGTTTACAAGACCTGGGCCGATGAAATACCATATATGGACAAGGAACCTGGGGGAATGATGAAGCATAAAGATGAAAGACCAATCGCAGATTCAAGAAAATGTCTACGCTCACCGTTGATTATTCAGAAAGTCCATCTTGAAGGAGAGCGGACAGTTTTTTTCGGTTACACAAAAAACATCAGCCGTAGCGGCATGTTTATCGCGACAACGAACCCCATTGAACCTGGCGAACAACTCAATTTGAAGATCCCGCTACCCGCCCCTTTAAAGGATGTGATTTGCTGTCGTTGTGAGGTTGTCTGGAAGCGGCCATTCGGTAAACATTTGCCTTTTGAACCGGGCCTGGGAGTAAAATTTCTGGATATGCCTGAAGATATGGCCCAGCGGATAGATAACTGGATAAAAAGTCAGCCCTGAAACAGCAAAGCCCGACCGAAATGGCCGGGCTTTGCTGTATTTAAACCTGATTCCGTGGGTACAAGGCGGATAAAGAGTGTAAGTGCTTGAATTGGATGAGTGTTCCAAAAATCTTAGCTCCACCCAGAGGTTAAGCGGCGATTTTTGGGATGCTCAGGCGATTCAATGACTTGCGCTATTTGCCGTCAGGCTACTCACGGATTCAGGATTAAGTTAAGGAAAACAGGTGGAGCTATCGTCGTTGGACGCAGGTACGGCAGCGAAAGTGCCACCACCGCCATTAATGCTTTTTTCCTTAAACACGGGCAACTATTCAGCATATTGTTTTCATGCTTGTTCACTACGGGTGTTGCAGGGCTCCAAGATCTCTGGATTCCCGCCTTCGCGGGAATGACTGTGGTGCATTCTTTCAAAACGTCATTCCCGCAAATCGTGCTGAAAACTTCATCCTGTTTAAATTCAGCCCTTGCCGGCACTGCCGAGGACCGCCTCGTTCTTATATTTGATCAGCGTGATCAGCTCTTTACGAGCAGCACCGAGATACTTGCGCGGGTCGAACTCGCCAGGGTTGTTAGCCAGATATTCGCGCACCTTCGCCGTCACTGCCAAGCGCCCATCCGAATCGATATTGATCTTGCAAACGGCACTGGCCGCGGCACGACGTAATTGCTTTTCCGGAACACCGACAGCCCCATCCATTTTACCACCATACCGGTTGATTAAATCTACATACTCAGGCACCACACTGGAAGCACCATGCAGGACAATCGGAAACCCGGGGATCCGCTTCTCGCACTCTTCGAGAATATCGAAACGCAAGGGCGGCACCGACTCCCCCTCTTTCAGCTTGAACTTGTACGCACCGTGGCTGGTTCCAATCGAGATGGCCAGGGAATCAACTCCGGTTTTCTTGACAAAATCCTCAACCTCATCCGGCTGGGTGTAGGTTGATTCTTCCGCCACGACATCATCTTCAATTCCGGCCAGCACGCCGAGTTCCCCTTCGACAGTCACCTCAAATTGATGGGCATACTCGACCACCTGTTTGGTCAGGGCAACGTTCTCGTCGTACGGCAGGTGGGAACCGTCGATCATCACCGATGAGAACCCGGAATCGATACAGCTTTTGCAAATCTCGAAGGAATCGCCATGATCCAGATGCAGCACGATCGGGATGTTGGAACCCATCTCGCGAGCCATCTCGACGGCCCCCATCGCCATGTAGCGCAGCATGGTTTCGTTGGCATAGCTCCGAGCCCCCTTGCTGACTTGCAGGATGACCGGCGAATTCGTCTCGGCACAGGCGGTGACAATCGCCTGTAACTGCTCAAGGTTATTAAAATTATAAGCAGGGATGGCATAGCCGCCGGCAACCGCCTTGCGGAACAGTTCGCGCGAGTTCACTAACCCCAGTTCTAGATAACCAACAACATTGCTCATCGACAAAATCCTCCTTGAAAAATTCGGGAATCATGTGGTCAAAAAGACCCGTTTTCTGGATAATAAAAATCAGCTATCCAATTTATCAACCCCGTGTTGGATTGTCCAGAGCATGGAAGGACAATTCAACATTTTCTTCCGAGAATTATAAGGGCAAGCTGGTTGCAATAGCGACGAACATCCATTAATATACGCGCGTTTCTGGAGAAATAAGCGGTTCAACCCGACAGCCTCCGGGGCGATGCCAATAACTGCTGTGAAAGGTTTGACAGAAAATGGTCGACATAAAAACCGAAGAGTATTTCAAGGACTGGAAAGAACGTGAAGCGATTGCCGAAGCAATGACCCCGCTGATCGGTAAACTTTATCGTGATCATGAAGTGATCTGTACTGTTTTTGATCGCCCACTGGTCAACCAGTCGACCATCGACATCCTGCGGGCCCACCGTTTTGCCCGGCAGATTATCAACCGGGAAATCTGGGTTAATGATACCCACCCAATGCTGCAAACCATGACAAAGATGGATCTGGCTCCCGGTAGAGTCGATCTGGCGAAGCTGGTATTGCGTTATCAGGAACAGGGGAACGGAGATGTCGAAGATTTTGTTGCCGAGCAGTTGAAAGATCTCAGCACCGGCAAAAGACACCAACTGAGTGAGCCGCGCGATGTCGTCCTCTACGGTTTCGGCCGGATCGGTCGCTTGGTGGCCCGGATTCTGGTCGAGCAAGCCGGTGGCGGCAATAAATTGCGTTTGCGTGCTGCCGTGGTTCGCAAGGGTGGCGACAACGATCTTGTGAAACGTGCCAGCCTGCTGCGCCGCGATTCAGTTCACGGACACTTTGAAGGGACCATCAGGGTCGATGAGGCAGAAAATGCGATCATTGCCAACGGCAACATGATCCGTATTATTTACGCCGATGCCCCGGAAGAGGTCGATTACAGCCAGTACGGCATCAGTGACGCGATTGTCATCGACAACACCGGCAAGTGGCGTGACCGTGAAGGGCTCAGTCGGCACATCCAGGCCAAAGGCGCTTCACAGGTTCTATTAACGGCACCGGGCAAGGGGGACATTCCCAATGTCGTCTACGGAGTCAACAACGAACTGCTCGATTCCGGCGATGCGATCCTCTCCGCCGCCAGCTGCACCACCAACGCCATTGTTCCGGTTCTGAAGGCGGTCAGCGACAAGTTCGGCATCGAAAACGGTCATGTCGAAACCTGCCACAGCTACACCAACGACCAGAACTTGATCGACAACTATCACAAGAAAGAACGTCGTGGCCGCAGCGCCCCGCTGAACATGGTCCTCACCGAAACCGGTGCCGCCAAAGCCATTGCCAGGGCCTTGCCGGAACTTGCCGGCAAACTGACCGGCAATGCCATCCGGGTTCCGACCCCGAACGTCTCGCTGGCGATTCTGAACCTGACTCTCAGCAAGGAAACCGGCGTTGAGGAAATGAACACCTACCTGCGTGGGATGTCACTCGATTCGCCGCTGCAGGATCAGATCGACTTCACCAACTCCCCTGAAGCGGTCTCCACCGACATGGTCGGCTCCCGTTATGCCGGAATAGTCGATTCACTGGCGACCATCGTCCAGGGAAACCGCTGTGTTCTCTATATCTGGTACGATAACGAGTACGGCTACAGTTATCAGGTCGTACGCATTATTGAACAGATCTCCGGCTTGCAACTGGGGCACTGGCCGAAATAAACATTATGGAAAAGACCGGAGCAGGTAGATTCCTGCTCCGTAAAACAGAAAAGGCCGACCCGGTTTCCCGGATCGACCTTTTTACTCATGTTATTTCAAC
>JADFVC010000176.1 GCA_015222355.1 Chloroflexota bacterium
CACCAATGACGCCGTAGGGGCGCTGCTTGCCGCGCCTCTACGGCGTCATTGGGGGAGGTGGTCAGGGTGTTCAGGTCAATTTCGGGCGATCCGGCCAACCGTTATGGCACCGCAATTGTTACGCACGGATCATCCGTGATGACGAAGAATTGCAGCAGCTCCGCGAAGATAACGTGAACAACCCGCAGCGATGGGTCAACGACCACGAAAACCCGCTCACCCGCCCGAACGGAACTGCGTAGGGGCGCCGCTTGCTGCGCCCTGTTTGCGGGGGGACCTTTTCTCTGCCGGGGTCGTCTGGGCAACCAGAGCCTCCGGTTTTTCCTTTGGCTTGCGAAAATCGACCAGGACCATTCCGCTGAATTTATCCTCCCGGTAGACTTCTACACGAAAGAGCTTCCCCGCAGTGTCAATGGAATATTTTTTGTTCAGTTGCCCCTCGGCTATTTTCATATCACTGTCACTGCGGTATCCGGGCCTGGTATAGCCGATTACATTTACTCGGTAGCCTTTTTTTCCCTGGATCAGAAAATTGTCGTCGACCGGGATGATGGAGCCGAAATCGATCTGCTGTTGTTTGCCATCGATCAGCATGTGGATGTCATTCAGGCTCTGGTCGTATTCCAGGTATTGCGGGTTGAGAAAAGCCAGCCGGTTGTTGCCGTAGTGGATCCTGAAACGCCGGTCGTAGGGGAGGACGGTGATCAGGGGATTCTGCGCCGCGAAATGCAGGGTGGTATTTCGCGGCAGGGGAAAATTGTTGATGGTGGGGCGCAGGTTGTTCAGTTCCAGTTGTATGCGGCCATCGGCAAAGGTGATCCGGGCATCATCCTTGATGGCCCGTTTGACGCTGTCCGCTGTTAAGTCGAAATCACGCGAAAAGCTGATTCCCAGCTGCTGCATGAAGGCTTCCAGGGCAAGCAGATGATAATAGGTGCGGATATGCACCGGGTGAGTTTTACTTGCCTCAACAGCCATTGCCGGTTTGTTGTTGCGCACGGCAAAGAATGAAAGCGATTTTCTGGCCGGGATATCCTTTCCCACGGTTCGGGTTACAACATTCTTTAACTGAAAGCGATGGTCCCTGGATAAGGCTTGGGCATTGATCTGTTGGATGCTTGTCTCGGCGAGTTTCTGCAGATTGCCGAAGCGGCTGCCGGGGATTTTGTTCTGGTCGATGACGCAGCTTTGCCCCCAACGGGATGGGTTGCGTTGTCGGTTGATGCGGGTGGGGTGATAGAAGCCGCTGCCATCGTGCAGGTTGAGCACCAGGTCGACTTCCGGTTCGGTGATGATCTGCTTGATCCGGGTGATTTGCTGAAACTGGGAGTCTGCTCTGGAGATATGCTCGAACTTGAGATTCATATCTCCACGAACCCGCTTAATAATACTCGGAAAGTTCAGGTTGGGAACGATCCACAGGGTGCCCCGCTGAATCCGGTAGCGGGTGACCAGCATGGCCGCGGCATGAAAACCGCCCGGTTCATCACCGTCAATACCACCGATCACCAGCAGGGTCGGGCCAGCTCTTTCGCCGGATTTTTTGTGAAAAGAAAAATCGAGGGCCAACAGCTGCGCAGGGAAAAGCAGTAGAAAAATCAGCAGGATGGTTTTTTTCATCAGGACTGTCAACTTTGCGAGGTCGATCGAGATATTTTGCTGAATCGTGTCTATCCGGAGTTTCCGGATGGACACTACGTTAGCCGGACACCGACAATTTCGGAAAGTCGTAGTTGAGGATGGTGGCGCAGCCGCCGGTGATTTCCCCCCAGCCTTTAACCGGCAGTTCGAAGGTCAGGACTGCGCAGGTCGGCAGTTGGTCGGGGGCTGCGGGGTTGAGCCACTGGCCCAGTTCGGAAAATCCGGGATTATGGCCGAAAAGGACGATGTGCTCGTCAGCATTGTCGAGGGCGTGAATGACGTCGATCAGGCTGTGCAGGCCGGCAGCGTAAATCTTCTGATCGGTTGCAATCTTCTTCTCCGGATAATTGAGCTGCCGGGCGATCAGATTTGCGGTTTTCAGTGCCCTCTCGGCCGGACTGCTGATCAGTCGATCAGCTTTCCAGCCGCAGGTCGCCAGTCGTTGTCCCATCAGCGGGGCGGCCTTTTCGCCACGGCTGTTCAGGGGGCGTTCCAGGTCGGTTGTTGCGTCGCTGTTCCAGTCCGACTTGGCGTGGCGGATCAGGGTCAGACGTTTCATGCGGTCTCCATGACGGAAATAACAAGTTGGTAGCCGAAGGCCGATTCGAACAGATCCCCTTTGGTGTGGGCGCCGTAAAGTTCGACCGAAAGGTCGTTGACACCGGTCAGCTGCAACTGAAAATTATCCTGCTGTAGGTGGCATTCTATGTCCCGGACCTGTCGGTTGCGGCGCCTGTCAAGCCCGTCAGCCAGGCGTAAAATCCCGCTCAGTTTGCGCACCAGTTGCTGATCTTCCGCTTGCAGTGAGACAAAATTCTCATGGTTCTTTTTCGGTTTTGCCTTGCGATGGTAGCGCGCCAGGTTGGCGATCAGCTCTCGTTCGCGGGGCGTAAACTCGAACAGGTTGGCATGTCGGATCAGGTGATACGAATGCTTGTGGTGGCGATGATAGCTGATGAAATAGCCGATGTCATGCAGTAAGGCGGCGGCTTCGAGTATTTCTTTGCAGCGCTTGTCCAGATGATTTTTTTCGGCCACGGCCGTGAAGATTTTCAGGGCCAGGCGGCAAACCTGCTCGGCATGTTGCTCGTCAAAACGGCAGGAGCGGCCGAATTCCAGGATCGAATCACGCCAATCACGCGGCTGGGTGTTGATGGGTAAAAGACCGCGTTTTTGCAGGCTCTGCAGGATCAGGCCCTCGCGAATCCCCTTGGCATTGATGCGCAACCGGTTGGTCTGGGTCCGCCGCATCAATTCATCGGTCAGCACCATGCCGGCGAGAATAATATCGGCTCGATCCGGGTTAAGGCCGGGGATGTGCAGGCGTTCTTTGTGACTTTTACGGGAGAGCATCGCCAGCAGGTGGATGACCTCGGAGTGCAGGACTTCGTAGCGGTGAACCGATTCGTACTGTTCGCCGCGCATCGCCATGACCATGCTGCCGATGTTGGTCATGGTGCCGCCCGAACCGATCAAGCAGGAAATCGGCTGGCCCTTGCCGATCCCTTCAGCTTTCAGGGTTTTGCGAATATATTTGCGCAGCTTGCCCAGTTCCTGCTTTCTGGACGACTCGCTGTGCAGAAACTTTTCCGTCAGAAATACCGCTCCCAGTTCCAGTGAGGTGACGGTTTCCGTATGATCTCCGGACGCGATCAGGATCTCGACGCTGCCGCCGCCGATGTCGGCTATGGCGAAGCGCTGTTGTTCCATGGCGAAATTGTGGTGAACGCTGAGGGCCGCCAGATTCGCTTCGGCGTCACCGTCGATGACGTTGATAGCGAACCCGGTAGCTTCCTTGACCTCGCGCAGGAATTCTTCCCGATTGTCCGCTTTGCGAACCGCACTGGTCGCGATCACTTCAACCATTTCAGCTCCCAGGCCGCTGATAATCTTGCTCATCCGTTGCAGGACATCAATGGCGCGAGCTTTGGCGGCAGCGCTGATAACAGCGGATTCTGCCAGCCCTTCACCCAGGCGCACAGTGGCTTTTTCATCGTCAAGGATGCGGAAACCTTCCTGCGGGTCGACCTCGACGACAATGCAGCGGAAAGAGTTGGTCCCGAGATCAATTGCGGCCAATCGTGGGAAGGGAGCCCCGAAAGTCAGCCGGTTTTTTTGCTGGAGATCTTTCATGATGATCCGTAGTCATTTGTTATTGAGCCGGTGGTTATTCATGCGCATGTCGGGGCGAATCTTGTCTTCGCCCGAATCCTGATCGCCGACAGAACAAGGGCGATCACAAGGATCGCCCCTACCTGCCATCTTTTTTGTCTCCTGAGGTTACGGTAAAACC
>JADFVC010000177.1 GCA_015222355.1 Chloroflexota bacterium
TACCATATGTATGCCTTCGCCCCTGAAAAACCACTACGCCTTGTAGGGAGAAATTTTTGCTTAGCCATCTCATGACTTTTTGCGAGTGCAGCTATTTTTATTTTAAAGGGCATGCATTTCCCCAGTCACTATAGCCGTCTCCGGTGATGTTGTGAAAACTCTCAATTCGCTGCTGATAATAGTCATAGTCTGAGCAAGCCCGGCGAATTTCTTCCGCCGTTGCGGCGGTCATCATTTTATTGTTGAGGCAGTAGTGATAAAAGCGCTCTGTTCCTTTCAGTATCGGCATTAACTCTGCCATATTCGGTTCGAGATTACTGATAATATACCAATGGCCGGCAAACCGCCGGACCAATATCGCGGAACAATCAAAAATATTTTTCCGCTGATTGCTGATCATGAAATCACGCAAAAAATAATCTGCACCAGCGGCGAGTGATCCGGCTTCCAATGCTTCGAGGTTCTGTTCTTTGAGCAGGTGCTGATGGAAAGCTTGTAACAGGTTGCGACAAAATTGATCGGCGCGAATTTCGTCATCCAGACTGTCAGCCTGATAGTTGTTTTTATTAAACAGTTCAGTTGCTGTGCTGATGTTCTCAGAGGTATCCATGGGGGAATTGTGACTCCATTGAAAAGGTTGTCAAGATGCTGATTTTTAACATTCTCCGTTTTATCGGTCAAGCCGACCAAAGTCGTTGAAGGTGAGCGATCTATTTACTTCCGGGTAGGCCTTTGCTAGGATAAACAGCTTTGTAGTTAGATCATTTGTTGTCGTTTTGTTGGACGATAAATATAATAAATTTAAGGTCTTAGGATGTCTTCAGCCACTCCTCTCATGCGCCAGTACCTGGAAATCAAGGCAGATCATCAGGATGCGGTCCTGTTTTTTCGCCTTGGTGATTTCTATGAGATGTTTATGGAGGACGCCATTCTGGCATCCAGAGTCCTCGGCATCACTTTAACTTCACGAAATAAAGGGGACGAAGACGCTATTCCGCTTTGCGGTATTCCCTATCATAGCAGCCAGAGCTATATCGCCAAATTGGTGGCAAATGGTCACAAAGTGGCGATTTGCGAACAGGTTGAAAATCCGAAAACGGCAAAAGGGATTGTCAAGCGAGAGGTTGTTCGGGTCGTGACGCCGGGGCTGGTGACTGACACCGAGACCTTGGAGCCGAAGGAAAACAATTACCTCCTGGCGATAGCCGGTGACGGGGAGCTCTTCGGCGTAGCACATGTTGATATCACCACCGGTGAATTTCGTGTCACCCAGGTCAGTGGGCTTTCACAGGTTGAAAGTGAACTCGGCTCATTGCGCCCGCGCGAGCTGCTCTACGCCGATTCAACCGGTGGTCAAGGGTTGCAGAAAAGACTTTCCGGTCTCACCGACGGCATCATGTCCAACCTGTTACCCGACTGGATTTTTGAAACTGATTATGCCGTTGAGCAACTCTGTACTTTTTTCGGGGTCTCCGGGTTGCAGTCGTTCGGTTGTCAGGATCTTCCTTTTGCCCAGCAGGCTGCATCAGCGGTTCTTTATTACCTGCAGCAGACGCAAAAGGATGAACTGCGCCATATCCGTCCGTTGCAGACCTATCATACCCGTCATTTTATGGTTCTCGATGAGACCACCCGACGCAACCTCGAACTGACAGCCACCTTACAGGACGGGAAAAAACGTGGCTCATTACTCGGCATTCTTGACCGGACGGTTACCGCCATGGGGGGGCGAACCTTAAGACACTGGATCCACTATCCACTGATCGATCTGGAGCAGATTCTCCAGCGGCAGGATGCGGTCGCTGAACTGGTTGACGAGAGTCTGGTGCGGATTGAGTTGGTCGGAGCTCTCGATTGCGTTTACGATCTGGAGCGTTTGAACAGTAAGATCGCTATGGCCAGTGCTAATGCCAAGGATCTCTCTGCGTTGTGCGCTTCTCTTTGCAGGTTGCCGCAAATCGATGATCTGCTCAGCTGCTTTAAAAGTTCTTACCTGCAGCAGTTGCGGAAACAACTTGACCTCTTGCCGGAGCTGGTTGCGTCGCTTGAAAATTCGCTTGTTGATGATCCTCCTTTTGTGCTGCGAGACGGAGGGATTATCCGCGATGGGTATAACGAAGAATTGGACGAATTACGGACCATCAGTCGCGAAGGGAAGGGCTGGATTGCTCGCTTGGAGCAGGAAGAACGAGAGCGTACGGATATCCCCACTTTGAAGGTCAAATACAATCGGGTTTTCGGCTATTTTATTGAAATTACCAATCGAAATCTTGAGCGCATCCCGGAGGATTATCAACGCAAGCAAACCCTGAGCAATGCAGAACGTTTCATAACCCCGAAGTTGAAGGAATATGAAGTAAAAGTTTTGGGGGCCGAAGAACAGCTGGTGGAACTGGAATACAACCTGTTCCAGCAAATCAGGTTGCAGACTGCCGCTGAAGGTCGGCGTATTCAGCAGAGTGCTGAAACTCTTGCCGCTCTTGATGCGCTCCTGGCATTAGCGGATCTGGCCCATGACCGGAACTATGTTCGACCGGACATTGATGACTCAGGAGTGATTCGGATTGAGGCCGGGCGCCATCCGGTTGTCGAGGGGATGCCGCTCAAGGAAGCCTTTGTTCCTAACGATGTTGAGCTCGATACCGAGAAAAATCAGTTGCTGATCATTACCGGCCCGAATATGGCTGGCAAATCGACTTTTATGCGTCAGGTGGCTTTGATCACCCTGATGGCGCAAATCGGCAGTTTTGTGCCTGCGGAAGCCGCCCGGATTGGTGTTGTTGACCGTATTTTTACGCGGGTTGGTGCGAGTGACAATCTGGCAAAAGGCGAGTCAACTTTCATGGTCGAAATGAATGAGATGGCCAATATCCTGCGCCATGCAACCAATCGTAGTTTAATCATTCTTGATGAGATCGGGCGCGGGACCTCGACGTTTGACGGTGTCAGTATTGCTTGGGCTGTTGCCGAGTACCTGCACGATAATCAAGAGGTTGCCGCCAAAACCCTGTTTGCGACTCATTATCATGAATTGACTGATTTGGCTTTAACGCGTGATCGGGTTAAAAACTTCAATATTGCTGTTAAGGAGTGGAACGACCAGATTATTTTCCTGCGCAAAATCGTCTCAGGTGGTGCCAGCCGCTCCTATGGCATTCAGGTCGGTCGGCTGGCTGGTTTGCCGGATGCGGTCATCCGCCGGGCGAAGGAAATCTTGCATAACCTTGAAGCCGGAGAGTTCGGACGCTCCGGAGAACCGAGGCTCGGAGAGAGTCGTCATCAGCCTTCAAAGCAAGCATCTTCACAGTTGTCCTTGTTTTATGTCGATCCTGATGCGGCGATCCGAACACGTTTGGAGGTCGCTGATCTGAGCTGTATGACGCCGATTGAAGCGATGAACCTGCTCAACGAACTGAAAGAAATGCTGTGAGTTATGCGCTTTAACCTGAGTTTTTTACTGCTGATCTTTTTATTGCTGTTGCCAACCGGACAACCTCTTGCGGCCGGTGATAGTTATTCCGCAATCCGCAGCGACTATCATCGTCTGATCAAGTCCTCCCAGTTACAAAGGCAGCGCGTTAACTGGGAAAAGATCATTCGGCGGATTGATCGTTTCGCTCAGCGCCACTCCGCCGGTGCGGATGTTGAAAAAGCCCTGTTCTTAAAAGCCCGGGTTTGGGACGGCCTTTCTCGGGCATCGGGAGGACGGGAGGACGCTCGTGAAGCAATCAATCAATACCTGGAAATGGTCGATCATTATCCTGACAGCAGGCTGGCCGATGATGCTCTCTTTACTGCCGGGCAGATTGCCGAGCAACGTCTGAATGACCGGGATGCTGCCTATGGTTACTATCGCTGGCTAGTTGATCGGATGCCGCAAAGCGATATGGTCAAGGTTGCTAAAGGGCGTTTGAACCAGTTGCCGAAACCTGTTGCGGCCAAGACCCTGGCAAAAAAAACCGCCGATGCGGAAACGGCAGACTCGCCAAGGCTGGAAAAGATACGTTATTGGAGCGGCCCCGATTACACCCGGGTGGTCCTTGATCTGAGCTCCCCGGTGGTGACAAAACCGCATCTGCTGAGAGGTGAAAAACCGCGCCTCTATTTTGACCTACTGTATACCGAACTTTCTCCGCACCTCCAATCTGAAGTGCCGATTCTGAACGGACTGGTGCAACGTGTTCGTGCCAGCAGGTTTGACGAGCAGCGAACCAGGGTGGTCCTCGATCTGTATCACGAAACTGAGTATAAACTGGCCTTTCTGGAGAACCCCTACCGGGTGGTTATTGACCTGATGGGCGCTCCGAGACAACTCGCCGGAGCCGGACAGCCGGTCATTTCTACGCAGCCGGGGCGTGCCGATGGTTCTATCGCCGATATTCTCAGCCAGGTTTCCAACCGGCAACCGGTATTGCATGTTCCGCAACAGAGTAAGGGGGCGGGCATTAAGCTGATTGTGGTTGATGCCGGACACGGTGGCCGTGACCCCGGGGCCGTCGGGCCGAACAGGGTGCTGGAAAAGGATGTCGTCCTGTCTTTGGCGAAGGACTTGGCTAAAGCGTTGCGGCAGCAGTTGGGTGTCAAAGTCATGATGACCCGTACCGACGATCGTTTTATCGAGCTGCGGGAACGGACGGCTTATGCTAACAGGGTGGGCGCTGATCTGTTTATTTCTTTGCATGCTAACGCCAGTCTCAGTAGCAAGGTCTATGGACTGGAGACCTATTTCCTCAACTTGTCGAAAAACAACCAGGCTGCCGAGGTTGCTGCTCGTGAAAATGGCACCTCACTAGAAGATGTCAGTAACCTTGAAGCCATCCTCTTCGACCTGATGGCAAACGCAAAAATAAATGAATCGAGCCGCTTGGCGGCAGAAGTTCAGCAGGCGATGGTTGCAGGCTTGCGTCCCCACTACAGTCGGATAAAAGACCTTGGAGTGCGCCAGGGACCATTCCATGTGCTGCTGGGTGCGACCATGCCTTCGGTGCTTGTTGAAACAGCTTTTATCAGTAATCGGCGAGAAGAGAAACGGCTTTCCAGTCAGACTTATCGGAAACGGGAGGCGGCGGCGATGGTCAAAGGGGTCAAAAACTACACAGCAACAGTTGAAAAAGTGGCAAGACGATGACGATTGCTGTAGAAAATTTTGTGGGTGATTTTTCCGCAGCGAAACTTCTCGCCGGGGAGCCTTATGAGGCGCGTCGGCAACTGATACTGGATGCCTCCGGCCAGTTCCTGAACAGTCACCTGGAACGTATCAGACAGATGAGTACCGAGGGGGCGTCGGGCACAGCTGTCGTTCAGGAATTGACAGCAATTTTCGATCAGTTGAACGATATTCTTTTTCAGGTCGTCAGTGCCGACCTTGACCCGGATGCCGTGGCAAATTGCGCACTATTTGCTCTGGGCGGTTACGGGCGCAGAGAAATGAACCCGAAATCAGACCTTGATCTGATGTTCTTTTTTGCCGCGCCGGGTCAGGAGGCTATCAAGGTCATCTCAGATCGTATGCTCTACCTTTTGTGGGATCTCAACCTGGATGTCGGTTACAGCGTCCGCTCAAGCAAAGATTGTATAGAACAGTCACAAGATGCCACCGTCAGGACCGCTCTTCTTGATGCGCGCTTTCTCACCGGCAATGCAGATCTTTATGACAGTTTTGACAACACCGTTGGTCAATACGTTTTAAATCACGATTCCCAGTCTTTCATCAAATACAAGGTTAATGAAAATCAGGAACGGTGGAAAAAATACGGCTCTTCCGTTTACCTGCTCGAACCAAACCTGAAGGAGGGCGAGGGCGGGTTGCGTGATCTGCAGGCGGCGCTCTGGATTGCGCGTGTCAAGTTCAAGGCGTCAAACCTTCAGGACCTGGTTATCAAGGGGGTCATGAACGAAATGCAGGCCGCGGATTATCGCACCGCTCTCGATTATCTCTGGCGTATTCGCAATCACTTGCATTTTCTCGGCCAGCGGAAAAGTGACCAGATTACGTTTGAGCTGCAACGGCAGATTGCTGAACATTTCGGCTATCAGGA
>JADFVC010000178.1 GCA_015222355.1 Chloroflexota bacterium
AGGAAACCACTATCCTTGAAGCGGCTCGGCAACTGGATATTCATATCCCCACCCTCTGCTGGTTGCAGAAGGTTTCGCCGACAGGTGCCTGCCGGATCTGCGCTGTGGAGATTGAAGGGGTCGATCGCCCGATGACGGCCTGTAATACCCCGGTCAAAGAAGGAATCAAAGTCACCACACAGTCAGAGAAACTGACCAGAACCCGTAAACAGATAATGGAACTGATCCTGGTCAATCACCCGCTCGACTGCCCGGTCTGCGATGCCGGTGGCGAGTGCGAACTGCAGAATACCTGTTATGACCTGGATGTGACTCAGCAGTCATTTAAATCTGAGAATGTCAACCCGGCCACGATAGATGAATGGCCGCTGATCCAGCAGGTTCCGTCCCGCTGTATTCTCTGTGAAAAATGCATCAAGGTCTGCCATGAGATCATCGGTGCCGATGCCCTGTTTGTTAATGACAAAGGCGATCGGGCGTTTATCGACAAAAAGGTCGAAAACTGCGTTTACTGTGGCAACTGTGTTTCGGTTTGCCCGACCGGGACCATGATCTCCAAACCGTTCAAGTTCAAGGCACGCCCCTGGGCTCTGCGTAAGGTTCCTTCTGTCTGTACCTACTGCCCCAGTCAGTGTCAGATCGATATCAACGTTCAGGGGAACGAAATCTTCCGCATCACTTCAGACGATGAGGGAACGACCAACAACGGTAACCTCTGTATCGGTGGTTTCTTCGGCTATAGTTACGTGAACAACAAAGCCCGTTTGAGTGAGCCACAGGTTGGCCAGGAACTCGTGTCATGGGAACAAGCCTTTGAGACCTTTGTCGCTGATGTTGAGCGCATTAAGTCAGAAAGCGGTGCCGAGGCTATTGCCGGGCTCTCTTCGCCACGCCTGACCAATGAGGAGAATTACCTGTTCCAGAAGCTGTTCCGGGCCGCTATCGGCAGCAACAACATAGATTCTGAAGCTCGTTTCGGCGCTTTGCAGACCCTGCGAGCTCTCGATAAGGGTCTCGGACTGAGGGGTGCCAGCAACCTGCTTTCAGCAATCGGCGACGCCGATGCCGTACTGGTGTTCGGTGCTGATCCTTCAGCAGAAGCTCCCGCTGTGGAGTGGCAGATTCATGAAGCGACCCGCCGGAAAGACGGTAAGCTGGTGATTGCCAACATGCGGCAACTCAAGTTGACCAAGTTTGCCGACAGTCAGCTGACTTACAAGCCGGGGAGTGAAATTGCCTTGGCTGACGGACTGGGTCGTCTGCTGCTTGACCGTGGCCTGCTTGATGAAGATTACCTGTCCAAGGCTGTTGCCAATCTGGATGAACTCAAAAAGCAGTTGGCCGCTGTTGATTTAAAGAAGGTTCTGGCCGCCACCGGGCTGAGTCGTGAGGCCCTGGAACATGCCGCTGATATTATCGGTCAGGCGAATAACGTCGCGATCATTTTTGGCGCCGATATCAGCAAAAGTTCTCTCGGCACCGTTAAGTCGGCAGCGATTGCCAACCTGGCAATTCTCAGCGGCGCCTTGCGTAATCAAGGCGGTCTGTATCCGCTGGATGAAAAAGGCAATATGCAGGGGCTGCTCGATATGGGGGTTTACCCTGAGTCCTTACCGGGATTCCAGGTCTACGAAGAGAACAAAGAAAAGTTCTCCCGGGCCTGGGGATGTCAGTTGCCGGCAGGCGGTCTTGATGCTGAAGGTATCCTGCAAGGGATTGAAGATGGCAAGATCCGCCTCCTCTATCTGGCGGCGACCAATCCGCAAACCTTCCCGAACAGCAATCGCTGGATGAAAGCCTTGGAGAAAGTTGAAGTATTGGTCGTACAGGATATCTTCCCGACAGCGGTGACCAAGCTGGCGAAAATCGTTTTACCGGGAGTTACCTTTGCGGAAAAATCCGGGAGCGTAACGTCCCTCGATCAGCGGGTGCGTGCTCTGGAGCAGGCAATCCGTCCGGTTGGAAAAGCCCGGGAAGACTGGGAAATTTTTGCCGAGCTGTATGGTCGCCTGGCCAAGAAATCAGTGACATTCAGCCGCTCGAGCATTCTGAGCGAACTCAGTGACCTGACCTCGCTCTATGGAGATGTCTGCTTTACCGGTGAGGATCGCCTCCGCCCATGCTTGAAACAACCATACCACCCGGCGGACAAAAGTCTCCAGTATCAGCTGGTTTCGGTGAACGAGGAAGCCGAAGGTCTGCAGCTGCTGTCCGGGAAATCGCTCAGTCATTTTGGGACGACCTCAACCTGGTCGCCGGCACCCTTGGAAATTGAACCAGAAGGTTTGATTCAGATCAACTCAGCTGATGCTGAGGCGGTGGGTGTTAAGGATGGCGATGCACTAAAACTGACCAGTGGGACAGGCTCCACAATCGGCAAGGCAAAGGTGACTGATACTGTTCCTCAGGGCTTGATTTTTGCTCCCTACAATTTTGTTGAGCTGGGAATCCAGCAGCTGATGCCGGATGGTAGCAACCGAACCTC
>JADFVC010000179.1 GCA_015222355.1 Chloroflexota bacterium
GCAGGAAACCGGGGGATGAGCCGGCAGGAAAAAAGGATTGAATCTGCCTGCTCGAACGACTAAACTGCTTTTCTCAGGTCTGACCACTGATTGGTCTAGTCAATTACAACTTGAAACAGCATAAATTATGACACGTATCGACAAGAGTTTTGCCGCCTTGCGCCAGAGGCGGGAAACAGCGCTGATTCCCTTTCTGACGGCTGGTGATCCGGATCTCGCGACCACGGTTCAGCTGATACGAACTCTGGCTGCCAATGGTGCTGACCTGATCGAATTGGGGGTGCCCTTTTCCGATCCCATGGCGGATGGACCCACCATTCAGGCGGCTTCGGAACGGGCTCTGGCGGCGGGAACAACCTTAAAAAAAATCCTCCAGATCGTGACCGAAGTGCGCACCGATTGCCAAGTGCCGCTGGTGTTGATGGGTTATTACAATCCGATCTTCCGCTACGGCGCCGAGCGCTTCGCCAGGGATGCTGCAGCGGCTGGAGTTGATGGCCTGTTACTGGTTGATCTACCGCCGGAAGAGATTGGTGAAATCAGTACCGCCATGCGGGATTCCGGTATTGCCCTGATTACCCTGCTGGCACCGACCACGCCGTTGCAACGGATGCAGAAACTGGTGGCTGCAGCTGAAGGCTATCTCTATTACGTGTCGATGACCGGCATCACTGGAACCCGGAAGATTGTCCCTGCGGATATCCGGATGGCTGTTGAAAATATCAAAGGAATGACCGATGTGCCGGTGGGGGTCGGTTTCGGTATCACCACGGTTGAAGACGCCAAGGCGGTGGGTAAGTTTGCCGACGGGGTTGTGGTCGGCAGCGCCCTGGTTAAAATCATCGCCGATTATGCCCAGAGTGATGAACTTCTGCCACGGGTTGGCCGGTTTATCGCTGAACTGAAACAGGGGCTGGTCGAGCAGTCCGGCTGATGCACACCGACCGGGTTGGCTGGCGGCAATGATCTGTGCATAACAAAAAAAGGATGCCTCATGGCTTGGTTTCGGAATAAAAAATCACTGACCGCTTCGGTGGCAAAAAAGAAGGTCCAGATGCCGGAAGGGGTCTGGACTAAATGTAAAAACTGCCAGGAAATTATTTACGCCAAGGAGATCGAACGGAATCTGAGTGTCTGCCCCAAGTGCGACTATCATTTTCGTATCGGTGCCCGCGAAAGGATCGATCTGGTGATCGATGAGGGAACCTTTGTTGAGATGGATGCCGAAATGAATTCGGTTGATTTTCTCGATTTCAAGGATTCCAAAAAATACAAAGATCGGATCAAGGCTGCAGTTAAGAAGTCCGGTGACGGTGATGCGGTGGTTTGCGGCACCGGCGAGTTGGATGGCCTGTCGGTTGTGGTGGCCGTTTTCGACTTTTCTTTCATGGGCGGCAGCATGGGCTCAGTGGTTGGTGAGAAAATCACCCGGGCCATTGAAAAGGGGCTGGAAACTAAAGCTCCGGTGATGGTTTTCTCTTCTTCCGGTGGTGCCCGGATGCAGGAGAGTATTCTCTCGCTGATGCAGATGGCCAAGACCAGCGCGGCGCTGGCCAAGCTGAAAGCGGCCGGTATCCCCTTTATCTCGGTGCTGACCGACCCGACCACGGGTGGGGTGACTGCCAGTTTCGCCATGCTCGGAGATCTGAATATCGCCGAACCACGCGCCCTGATCGGTTTTGCCGGACCGCGGGTTATCGAACAGACCATCCGTCAAACCTTGCCGGAAGGTTTCCAGCGCTCCGAGTTTCTGCTGGAACATGGCATGGTCGATATGATTGTTCCGCGTAGCGAGATGAAGCAGCGCCTGTCGCAGATACTGCATATTTTTACTAAAAGCTAAGATGAGCGACAGCTACCGGGCGACTCTCGATTATCTCTACTCGCTGCAGCTTTTCGGGATCAAACTGGGGCTGGAAAATATTCGCAAGCTGCTTGAGAGGATCGGTAATCCGCAGCGTGAGCTGCGGATTATTCATATCGCCGGGACCAACGGCAAAGGTTCAACGGCCGCGGCTTTGGCGAATATTTTCTCAGCGGCCGGCATCCGGGCCGGGCTCTATACGTCCCCCCATCTGCACAGTTTCACCGAACGGGTGCGGGTCAACACCCGGCAAATAACTGAAACCGAAGTTGTTACGCTGACCAAAGAGCTGCGGCCGTATGCTGAAAAGTTGCGGACGACCTTTTTTGAATTTACCACAGCGCTGGCGTTGCTCCATTTCCAGCGCAGTAACGCTGAGTGGGCGATCCTTGAGACCGGTCTGGGCGGGCGGCTGGATGCGACCAATGTGGTCGACCCGGAGCTCTGCTTGATCACGCCGGTCGCTCTTGATCATACCGCCTATCTTGGGACCTCTCTGGCCGAAGTGGCGGCGGAAAAAGCCGGTATTTTCAAGCTTGGAGTGGCAGTCATCAGTGCCCGGCAACGACCCGAAGTAGAAGAGGTTCTGCACGTTAGGGCGGTGGCATCAGAACTGCCTCTGCTGAGGGCTGGGTGTGATTATGACTGGCAAGCTGCGTCCGGACAGCTCTCGTTTCAGGGGTTGAATTGCGAACTGACGAGACTGCGGCCGAAACTGCTTGGGGTGCATCAGCAGCAGAACCTGGCTCTGGCTCTGGCAGCCGCGGCCTATTTGCGGCAGGCTGGCGTTGCTATCCCGGAAGCAGCCCTGCGGCAGGGGGTTGAACAGACC
>JADFVC010000180.1 GCA_015222355.1 Chloroflexota bacterium
ACAAATTTTTCAACAGCAGAAATCTTTTACTTTGGCGCAGTTCCGGGACCAACTTGGCAGTAATCGTAAAATGACCCAGGCTTTGCTGGAATGCTTCGACAGTTGCAAATATACTCGACGTGCCGGCGAAGAACGGGTGGCTTGGAATCTTCCGGGATAATTTTTGGAAACCTGTTTTCAAGGAGAAGGTTTGTGATGGAAAAAAAAATCCGTCTGACCGCTTTGTCGCGCAGCTCCGGTTGAGCGGCCAAAATCGGTCCTGAGACCCTGATCCAGGTACTGGATCAGCTCCCCCATGTGGATCATCCCGATTTGCTTTCGCAGGAGATCCCCTTTGCCGATGCGGCCATTTATCGTCTGGATGAACACCAGGCGTTGGTGCAGTCGGTCGATTTCTTCACCCCGGTGGTGGATGATCCCTACAGGTTCGGTCAGATCGCGGCGGCCAATGCTCTGTCCGATCTGTTTGCTGTTGGTGCCCGGCCCCTGACAGCTCTGAATCTGGTTGGCTTCCCGCTTTGCAAGCTCTCACCGGACATTTTAGTGGAGATTTTAAAAGGTGGGGCGGAAAGAGTCCATGCGGCTGGTGCGGTTATCGCCGGGGGACATTCCATTGAAGATGACGAACCGAAATATGGACTCAGTGTCACCGGAATTGTTGATCCCGCCAGGATGTTGACAACTTGTGGCTGCCGGCCCGGCGATCGTTTGGTTCTCACGAAACCTCTCGGCACAGGTTTTCTGGCCACAGCATTGAAAGGCGAAGTGCTCAGCGAGGCCGATATCAGTGGTGCTGTTGATGGCATGTGCACGTTAAACAAGCAGGCCGCCGAGGTGATGCTTGATGTCGGCGTATCTGCATGCACTGATATTACCGGTTTCGGGCTGGTCGGACACGCTGTGGAGATGGCTCAAGCGAGTCAGGTCGTTTTGCGGATTGATGTGACAAAATTGCCGGTCTACCCGCACGCTGAAGATATGGCGGCGATCGGTTTGATCCCGGAAGGTGCCTACCGCAACCGTGATTTCTATTTCCCGAAGGTCGATGGCCGGAAGAACTGCGACCAGTGGCATCTCGACCTGCTGGCCGATCCGCAGACTTCGGGCGGCTTGTTGATTGCTGTTGCGGCGAATAAAACAGAACGCCTGCTCCGGCAGATGAGAGCGACAGGTGTTCCCGCTTGTCAGATTGGTGAAGTTGTTGCCGAATCGCACGGACGTTTGCAACTTGAGATTGGTTGATCCGTAACTGACTCTGGAAAAAATTGTGTGCGAGATCAGCACCGAGGTCAGGAATAAAAAAACTTGAGCCGTCCTCCAACGAGGCGGAACGGCTCATGGGAATAAAATCAAGCGGTGAGGCGCTGTAGAGCCTCAAGGTATTTCTCGCCGGTTTTGCGGACGATCTCCTTCGGCAGTTTCGGCGGTGGTGCCTGCTTGTTCCAGTCCAGGGTTTCCAGGTAGTCACGCAGAAACTGCTTGTCGAAACTGGGCTGGGCCCCTCCCGGCTGATAGAGGTCTTTCGGCCAGAAACGGGAAGAATCCGGGGTGAGTGCCTCGTCGATCCAGATCAGTTGATCATCTATCAGCCCGAATTCAAACTTGGTGTCAGCAATGATAATCCCTTTGCGGTCGGCCAGTTCACGCGCCCGTTCGTAGATGGCAATGCTGATGTCACTGACCTGTTGGGCAATCTCCCGCCCGCAGAGTTCGGCAGCTTGATCAAAGCTGATGTTTTCATCATGTTCTCCCAGCTCGGCCTTGGTTGACGGGGTGAACAGGGTCTCCGGCAACTTGTCGCTTTGGACCAATCCGGCCGGCAGTTGGATGCCGCAGA
>JADFVC010000023.1 GCA_015222355.1 Chloroflexota bacterium
CCCTTCTCCAATACCTTTGCTCCCGTTGAGGTGCTGCGCGACTGCTACGATCAGGCTTTGGCGGTTGCAGACGTGGTCGGCCTGGCGGTCGGCACCCGCCCTGATTGCTTGCCGCTGAAAACCCTCGACCTGCTGGCTGAATATGACCGGCAGAGCTATTTCTGGTTGGAGTTGGGTTTGCAATCGATTCATGACAAGAGCCTGAACTTCATCCAGCGTGGCCATGATTACCAGTGCTTTCTTGACAGCTATGAGGCTGCCAAAGAGCGTGGGCTGCGGATCTGCGTACACTTGATTTTGGGGCTGCCGGGGGAGAGTCGCGAAGATATTTTAGCGACTGCTGAGGAAATGGCGCATCTGAAAGTCGATGGGGTGAAACTGCACCTTCTGCATGTTCTGGAGGGAACCCCGCTGGGTGATCTGTACAAGCAGGGACAGATAGAAATGCTTGAGATGCAGGAGTATGTCGAGCTGGCGGTCGATTTTGTCGAACGCCTGCCGCCGGAGACTTTGATCCAACGCTTGACCGGAGACGGGCCACGCGACATTTTACTGGCCCCGCTTTGGTCGATGAATAAATGGGAAGTACTCAATGCTATCGACGCCGAACTGGAACGGCGGGGCAGTGTGCAGGGTGATCGCTATCGGGGTTGAGAATAAATGGAAGTTTCCCGTACGCCGCGCGGAGCGAGGATGCCCGTTTTCGAGGTGGGACGAATCAGGGACGATCAGTACTGCTGATAACCGTTTGCGGTGCTTGCGGTGCCGGTGAGGCACCACCCCAGGAAATCAGCAATAGCGAAGCCCAGGCCACGCTTATAAAAAGGATAGCGATACGAAACATGGCGCGTAATCTAACAGACCGAATCGGCAGAAGCAACAGGATATTCAGCCTGAAAACCGATTGCTGATCTGTCGCTTGCCGACCTCTTTCAAGGCGTGCTATTGTGCCTTCTCCAGGTCGTGAGACCATCAAATCCTGAGGATTTTAAAAATATCAGTTTGTTCCCATTCGGAAGCTTCGGGTGGGAACTGTCAGGTTTCCGAGTCGGAAACTGGTTCTGAAAGCTTGACCCACTTCTATGTTTGATCTGAATCGCCTTAATCCACAACAACGTGAAGCTGTTACGCATACTGATGGTCCCTTGTTGCTGCTGGCCGGTGCCGGTTCCGGCAAGACTCGGGTGATTACCTGTAGAATTGTCTATCTCCTGCAGCAATGCGGGGTGCCGGCGGAACAGCTTTTGGCGGTGACCTTTACCAATAAGGCGGCCCGGGAGATGCGGGCCCGGGTTGAGGAAATGGTCGGTCGTAGAGCAGCCAAAGGGATGGTGATCGCGACCTTTCACGCTCTCTGTGTCCGGTTGCTGAAAAGTCACATTGAGCGGCTCGGCTACAAGAAGAATTTTTCTATTTACCCCGCTGCCGATCAGCAAAGACTGATCCGCGACCTGCTGCGCGAAGAGGTTGCCGATGCCGGCGCCAATGATGCCGAACAGGTTCTCTGGCGGATCTCGGAGGCCAAAAACCGGCTGCTGACGGCAGATAACTATCAGGCGAACAGCCGAGATCCCCTTTCCTGCCTGGTCGCGCTGGTTTATCCCCGTTATCAAAAAGCCCTCAAAGCCTTCAATGCCGTCGATTTTGACGATCTGCTGCTGCTGGGTGTACACCTGTTGGAGCGGCACCCGGAACTGCTGCAGCATTATCAACAGCAGTTCCGCTATCAGATGGTCGACGAGTATCAGGATACCAACCCGGTGCAGTATCGGCTGCTGAAACTGCTGGCCGGGGGGCATGGCAACCTGTGTGTTGTCGGTGACGACGATCAGTCAATCTATGCCTGGCGGGGAGCCGATATTGCCAATATTCTCGATTTCGAAAAAGATTTCCCCGGCACTCGCATGATCAAATTGGAGCAGAATTATCGCTCTTCGGGGCAGATTCTGTCTGCAGCCAACGCGGTGATTCAACACAACCGCAAGCGTCGGGACAAGGCCCTCTGGACGACTGCCGGAGAGGGGTCCCCGGTTGAGTACCTGCTGGCCGAGGATGACGAAGATGAAGCCCGACTGGTGATGGAGCGAATCCACGTCGAGCGTTTCCGGAGACAGCTCAACTACGGGGACTTCGCGGTTCTCTATCGAACCAACAGCCAGTCGCGGGCCTTCGAGGAACAGTTACGCTACGAGAACATTCCTTATGTCCTGATCGGTGGCCAGCAGTTTTTCGATCGCAAAGAGGTCAAGGATGTGATCGCTTACCTGCGGGTGCTGGTTAACCCTCTGGATGAAGTCAACCTGCTGCGGATACTCAATTATCCAAAGCGTGGTATCGGAGAAACCAGTGTTGATAAGATAATCCGCTATTCAGCAGATCGATCAATTGCGCTTTGGTCGGTGCTGAAAGAGGTTTCTCAGGTTCCTGAATTGAACGAGCGTACCAGCGAGGCCGTCAACGGTTTCGTCGGTCTGCTGGAGCGTTATCGAAAACGCTTTCAGCAGCCACTCTACCTGGTTGAGACTTTGCGAGCGTTGCTTGCCGAACTGAAGTTGGCGGAAGAAATCTATCGTCAGGAAAAGGACCTGACGGCGGCCCGCAGAAGAATTGAGAATCAGGATCAAGTCAGCAATGCCATGTCTGCCTATCTGGACAGGGAGCCGCAGCCGAGCTTGGCCGGTTTTCTGGAAAAAGTTTCCCTGCTTGACGATGAGCGGCCTGGCCGCAACGACAAGGAAAAGAAGCTGGCGGCCGATGCGGTTACCCTGATGAGCCTGCATTCGAGCAAAGGGCTGGAGTTTCCGGTGGTTTTCCTGGTCGGGATGGAAGAGGGTTACCTGCCGCATAAGAAAACCATCGATGAGACTTTCGATGTCGATGAGGAGCGGCGGCTCTGTTATGTCGGGATGACCCGGGCGGAAAAACAACTCATGTTGCTGGGGGCTCGCCAGCGGCGCAAATATGGCAAGTTGGAGCAACGTGAACCGAGTCGTTTTTTGAGCGAGATCCCGGAAACGCTGCTCTTGAGGAATAAAAGCGGCGGAACTGAACAATCAACCGCAGAACAGCAGGAGCAGAGTGCCAGTCAGTTTTTCAGCGGCATCAGCCAGTTGCTGGAAGACTCTTAACTTGATGCGTGCCGCCGGACTCTGTTCGGTGAAGAAAACGATCCTCAATCCGCCTGAGTTTGAACTGACGGCGGGCTAACCGTTTTACCTTGTTGAACCGGGGACAGAATTCAATTCTGTCCCCTTACTTCTGCAGATAGTCTCCGGCCCGATCGATCAGGTAGCGGGCAATGCTGCGCCGCGGCGGTAAGATCGGTAACTGGTCGAGTCTGTAC
>JADFVC010000181.1 GCA_015222355.1 Chloroflexota bacterium
ACTTATCCTTGTTTGACTTTCCCAGGAGGCTGTCGGACTATCCGACAGCCTCCTCGGGACAAAAAAAGCCTTCCAGATATTTGGAAAGCTTTTTTCTTTCAGCAATGTGCTAATGTCATACTCCGGCACCAATGTAGGCTTTGATCAAGCTGGCCATTTCTGCTGATTTAAATGGCTTGGTGATATATTCGTTGGCCCCGGCTTTTACCCCTCGCTCGATATCCTCCGAGGTTTTTTTCGCTGAGACCATAAAAACGGGCATTGACGAAGTGGCCGAGTTGTTACGAATGTGTTGACAAATTTTAAAGCCATCCATATCAGGTAAGACGACATCAAGCAGGGTCAAGACCGGTTTCTCTTCAGCCAGAACTCTTAGGGCTTCGACACCGCTACTGGCTTTGATCGGTTCATACCCGAGCAATTTCAGCATGGTTGAGGCAAGTTCCAGAATCGGCAGGCTATCATCGACAATAAGTATTTTTTTCCTCACGAGTTTTATCCCCCCCCCCTTACACCCTTACAATATAAGAACTGTTTAACTCTTTCCCGGTCGGAATATGATAATAGCTTAAGGTGTAAAATATCTCAAGTTGATTGGTCGTTAGCTTGGTTGTGTTGTGACGATTACCGATTATTTTCCTGTACAGGGATGGAGGATGTAGGGTGGGCAATGCCCACACTACGGACTGATCAGGCGTCCGGCCTGCATTTGTGTTTCAGCAATCTCCAGCATGTTGGTTGCGCGGCCGACGGCCAGCCGGTCTTTCAGGTTATAGAATTCGAGACAAAGGCCACAAGATGCGATATCGACGCCGCGGCAGGCCAGGATGTTCAGGGATTCCAGGGCTTCTGAACCGGTGCAGACCAGTTTGACACCGCTGTTGACAAACAGAATCGTTTCGGGAAGCGGATCAAGTTCAATCAAGGTGGCAAGAAAATTTTTCAGCAGCAGCCGGCCAAACTCTTCATCACCATTGCCCATCTGATCGCTACCGCAGAAAACGACGCTATCGCCACTGATGCCGGACGTTGTCACAGTCTCTTGTTGCGGTGCGGAAGCGGGCGACAGGGTCAGTTTGTAGTTGAGTCCTGCCGATTTCCAGGTGGCCTTGTAGCCCATCTTGTCGGCCAGGCGGCTGATATTTTCACGGGCCGTCTGATCCCCGACCAGGACTTCGATAATTTCACCGGGATTCGCCAGAATCTGCTTGCGGGTTTCAACCACGGGGTAGGGGCATTGATGTTGATGATAATCGAGTTCAATCATGTTTAAGTCTCCGGAGGGTAAAGATTTCTGAAGCCTACGTCAAGCACTGGGGAATGTCCAGATGGGTTAAGTTGCTCCGGGTAAGAAAAAACCCGGCTGTTTCCAGCCGGGCAAAAGTAAAACAATTCAAAAAGTTACTCTGAAATCAGAACCGCCAGCCGATACCAACGTAGCCATAATAAGCCGTACCATCCTCATCACCATAGACGTATGTTTCCTGTGCATCGAAGATGTCATAAGTGAAAGAAGCATTTCCATAGAATGTTTCGGTGAAATTATAGGTGCCGCCCAGAGTCATCTGATACTGCTCATAAGAGAGATCGGAGTCCTCGTCCATCAGGTTGTTTTGACTTTCAGTGTCATAACCGTCGTTAGCTGCTCCAACAATTCCTGTTGCACTGGTAAACTCAAGTGACGGACGATCGGCGAAGTCCCAATCCCAGGTGTCTTCAGCCTTGTTGTAGGTGAAACCTGCATTGACCAGCAGTTTTTTAGTGGCTTGGTAATTAACATTCAGAGCCAGGGTGTTCACGGTTGATTCGTACTCAGCAACTGAGCAGTACGACCCAAACTGGGTCGATTGGACCATGTTCGCTCAGCCATGGTACCAGCCGACACACATCTGGTTTTCCGTTTCCTGCTTGTTGAAGGTGTAGGCCATGGTCAGGTTCATGTTGCTGTTCGGAGCGTAGTAGAAAGAGACCCCGGGGACATAAGTCTCTTGCTGATACTTGACGGCATCATTCTCTTCCATCCGGACTCGGGCGAACAGGGTTGCCGCCATATTGGCCGCCGGTGTCCAGGTTGCAGAGAATTTCGCTTCATGGATTGCATCCGGTTCTGTTGTGGCGTCCAGTTCGCGGCCTGGATAGACGCTGTTCCAATAATAAACAGCACCTGATGGGGGATTGCCGTCGACAAATTGCGCGCCAGCCTTTGTAAACCAGGCCAGGCCCGGATACAGAGGATCAGCTCCAGTGACCTGAGCAATACCGGTAATACCTTCGCCGTGGAACGGGTCGTCGATATCCTGATACTGATAGCTGAAGCGTCCTGAAAGCTGCTTGCTCAAGCGCGATTTGACAGCGACTTTAAAGGTGTGGGTCTCAGTCTCACCCAACTC
>JADFVC010000182.1 GCA_015222355.1 Chloroflexota bacterium
GAGTCAGTTCCGCCGCTTCACCCTGTTCGCCGCCGCCTTCCCCCAACATCTGGACATAACCGCCAAGAGGGATCGCGCAAATCAGGTATTCAGTTTCCCCCCACTGCCGGGAAACCAGTTTTGGGCCGAAACCAAGAGAGAATTTCAGAACCTTGACACCGCAGAGCTTAGCAATCCAGAAATGTCCCAGTTCGTGGACAAAAACCAATATCCCGAGCATCAGGATACCGACAATAAAGGTAGTCATTTCAGACCTCCATGCATCAGTTCTCTGGCCTTCTGACGACCCCACAAGTCAGCATGCAGAACCTTATCGATACTTTGCAGTTCTTCTCTCGTATGGCGACTCATGACTTTTTCAATCAGCTGTGCAATACCGAGAAAATCGAGCTTGTTCTGCAAAAAAGCCTCAACGGCGACTTCATTGGCCGCATTCATAACAGCTGGTAAACTCCCGCCAACGGCGAGCGCTTCATAGGCCAAACGTAAACAGGGGAAGCGATCCGGATCGGGGTCGAAAAAGGTCAACTTCCCAGCCTGAGCAAGATCCAGCGGGGCCTGTTGCAATGGCAGCCGCTCCGGCCAGGAGAGAGCATAGGCAATCGGGGTCTTCATATCAGGAATCCCCAATTGTGCCATAACAGCCCCGTCCCGATATTCAACCAATGAATGGACAATGCTCTCGGGATGGATATGCACGGCGATCTGTTCAGCCGACACCTGAAACAGCCAGAAAGCTTCTATGACCTCAAGCCCCTTATTCATCATGGTCGCAGAATCGATGGAAATTTTCTGCCCCATATTCCAATTCGGGTGGGCCAGTGCATCCGCCGGAGTGACCGACTCAAGCTGTTTCAATGTGTGGTTCCGAAAAGGGCCACCGGAAGGTGTCAGGATAAGACGCCGGATATCTTCTCTACGCTGCCCGGCCAGAGACTGAAAAATAGCCGAATGCTCACTGTCAACAGGAATCATACGGATTCTCTGCCGTGAAACTTCTTTCATCACCAAGGCCCCAGCGGTCACCAGGGTCTCTTTATTGGCCAGAGCAATATCTTTGCCTGCCTTGATGGCCGCCATGGTCGGGACCAGGCCCGCAGCACCGACGATTGCGGCCACCACCATGTCGCTTTCTGCGTAAGTCGCGCAGCGTATCATCCCCTCGATACCACACAGGATCTCGACATCACGATCATCGAGCAAGCTGCTCAATTGTTCTGCTTTCTGCTCGGTCGCGACCGCAACAATGCGAGGACGAAAAATCTCGACTTGTTTGCACAACAATTCGACATTATTTCCTGCGGCCAGCGCGACAACCTGATAAGAATCCGGAAAAGCCTCAACGATCTGCAAGGTGCTGACACCGATTGAACCGGTGCAGCCTAAAATTGTCAGCTTTTTCATCTTTTCACTCACCCGCCGTAACCGTAACTGGCGAGATAATACACAACCGGAAAAGCAAACAACAGGCTATCAAGCCGGTCAAGCATACCACCATGTCCCGGAATCATCGTCCCGGAATCCTTGACGCCGCAGGCCCGCTTCAACAAAGACTCGAAAAGGTCGCCCAATTGTCCCGCAACTCCGAGCAACAAACCAATCAAAACACCATCAACAATCCCGATTTGCGGCAGAAACGTTTTATTGGCAATGAAAACTGCCAGCACTGAGCCCACCAAACCACCGATTCCCCCTTCGATACTTTTTTTCGGGCTGACCGCAGGGTAAAGCTTGTGTTTGCCGAAACGACTGCCGACAAAATAAGCGAATGTATCACACCCCATGATCACCAGCAGCGTCAGAAAAATCCATTCCCGGCCGTCTGGCAACTGGCGCAAAAGAGCCAGATGACCGAACAACAACGGTAAGTAAATCAACCCCAGACAGAGCCAGCCCAGGCGATGATGAACTTCAGAAATAATCGGCAGCCGGAACAAGAAAAGCAGTGCCAGTATCAGTATCGAGCCCGCGTAAAGAGGAACGAGCAACGCCGTTTGCCCAAAATAGAGTAAGGGCACCACGGCGGCTCCGGCGAGAGCGGCGAACCACTGTTCATAAGCATGCTCAGTAGCCAAGCCCATGCGGTTGAATTCGAGCAAACCCAGCAACAAGACCAATGTCAGAAACAGGCAGAAGACAAAAGGGCCGGCAAAAGCAATCAAGAGGATTAACAGAGGCAAGGCAATGGCTGCTGTCAGGATGCGCTGTTTAATGGCCCATCTCCTTCATAATTGAGGATCAATATCCGAATCGAGCTGGTCATCAGTCAACCCGAAACGACGCTTTCTTTGCTGATAATCAGCTAACGCTTTATGGAGCTCAGCAGCATCAAAATCAGGCCAAAAAACTTCACTGAAATAGAATTCCGCATAGGCCGTCTGCCAAAGCAGGAAGTTGCTGATCCTTCTCTCGCCACTGGTTCTAATTAACAGGTCAGGTTCAGGAATTTCAGCGGTATCCAGATAGGTCGAGAATTTTTCATTATCAATTTTTTGCAGATCGATCTCCCCACGGATAGCCTGTCTGGCCAGTTGCTTGGCGGCCCGCAGGATTTCATCCCGCCCACCGTAAGACAAAGCCAAGATCATTGTCAGGGTCTCACTCGTGGCGGTCTCGGCTTCGGCCGCAGCAATGGCAGCGCAAACAGATTCGCTCAAACGGCTTCGGTCACCGATAACCCGCAGACGGATACCTCCATCAAGCATTTTTTGCCGCTGCGAAGATAAAAACTGCAGCAACAGTTCCATCAGGGCGTCGATCTCCTTCTGAGGTCGCCCCCAATTTTCAGAACTGAATGCGAACAGGCTCAGATAACGGATCCCGACCTTGACACACTCATCGACAGTCTGGACAACTGCTTGCACACCCTGCTGATGCCCGGAGATTCGAGGCAATCCTCGCTTTCTCGCCCAGCGGCCATTGCCATCCATGATAATCGCCAGATGTTGCAATGGGGCTTTTCTCTCACTTTTGTGCTGATTTTCCATCTACCAACAACCCACCCTCTCTAGAAAAACATAAGTTGTAGATTTAGCATGATTAATATCGGAACAGCAAGAAAGGAAAAACGGAAAGAAAAAACCGTTCGGTCAAATGTACAGCAAAGAAATAGGGCGCCCCCAAAAGCGCCCTATTAACGTTTACCTATGAAGCCAATCAGTCGACAATTGCATTCACGGGACAACTGTCGACACAAGCACGGCACTCGGTACACTCATCGGCAATGATGTAAGTCTCACCCGATTCGACAATCGCTCCCAGCGGGCAGGCATCAACGCAAGTGCCGCAAGCGATACATTCATCAGTGATTTTCAGAGCCATCAGTATCTCCTTTACCTTAAATCTTAGATGTGTAAGACCGTCTGAAAAGGATCAAATCTCCATCACTTCTGCTTCCTTGGCTTGCACGACCGCGTCAATGGTCGCAACAAACTCGTCGGTGACCTGTTGGACATCTTTTTCACTCCGTTTCAGGTCATCCTCAGTAATTTCCTTTTCTTTTTCCAGCATCTTCAGGGTGTCGTTAGCATCACGGCGTGCGCTACGTACCGAAACCCCGGCATCCTCACTCATCCGTTTAATAATTTTTACCATTTCACGACGCCGTTCCTCGGTCAAAGCGGGAACCGGAAGTCGAATCAACTGGCCGTCGGAAGAAGGAGTCAGCCCCAGATCAGCCTTAAACAAAGCTTTCTCAATTTCCGGGATCAGGTTTTTTTCCCAAGGCTGAACCGTGAGCAGACGCGGTTCCGGTACCGAAAGTGTAGCGACCTGGTTCAACGGGGTCGGAACCCCGTAATAATCAACCCGGACATCATCCAGCAACGATGTCGACGCGCGACCGGTCCGCACCTTGGACATCTCTTTTTTCAAGGCTTTAACGGCCTTATCCATTGCTGACCGGGCCTCACTCAGCACCTCATCAATCATCCTAGTCACCTCTCTTGACAATCGTTCCGATCTGTTCACCAAGCACAACCTTCTTGATATTCCCCCGCTGGGTCAAATCGAAAATAATCATTGGCAAATTATTATCCATACAAAGGGAGGTTGCCGTGGCATCCATCACTTGCAGTCCCTTCTGCAATACCTCCAGATAGGTCAACACTGGTAACTTTACTGCATTACTGTCTTTTTTAGGATCCGCAGTATACACCCCATCCACCTTGGTCGCCTTAAGAATGACCTCGGCGTTAATCTCCATCGCCCGCAAACTAGCAGCTGTATCCGTCGTGAAATATGGATTACCGGTCCCGGCACTGAAGATGACCACCCGCCCCTTTTCCAGATGGCGAACCGCGCGACGCCGGATATAGGGTTCAGCAATCTGCTGCATCTCTATTGCCGATTGCACCCGCGTCACCACGCCCTGTTTTTCCAAGGCATCCTGCATCGCCAAGCTGTTCATGACCGTCGCCAACATACCCATGTAATCGGCACTAGCCCGATCCATACCCTTGGAAGATGCTGCCAGACCACGGAAGATATTTCCCCCACCGATGACCAACGCAACCTGCACCCCGAGAGCAACCACGTCCTTGATCTCGGCAGCAATACCGGTGATAACTTCAGGATCTATCCCGTAACCCTGCTCGCCTGCCAGGGCCTCACCGCTCAGTTTCAGAAGAACTCGTTGATACTTAGATGCCACGTCAGTTCCTGCAGGTTGAGGTGATTAGTTAGTTTTCATCCAGAAAAGGGCCGTTTCCGGATGAAAACTTCATCGTGTCCATCCGAAGTTTCCGTCCGGAAACTAGTTACTCAGGGCAGCGACTTCAGCAGCGAAGTCATCCTCTTTCTTTTCGACCCCTTCACCGAGTTGGAAGCGGGCATAACTGTTCAGTTTAATTTCGCTGCCAAGCTCCTTGGCCAGAGCCTCGACAACCTTACCGACTTTCTGATCGGGGTCAATAACGAAAGCCTGATCCAGCAAACAGACTTCGCCAAAATATTTATTGATCTGACCAACGATAATTTTCTCGACAATATTTTCCGGCTTGCCGCTGTCGATCGCCTTGACGCGCATGATCTCTTTTTCTTTGTCAACCACCGCAGAAGGGACATCGTCACGGCTCAAATACTGGGGCGCTGCGGCGGCAACATGCATGGCAATTTGC
>JADFVC010000183.1 GCA_015222355.1 Chloroflexota bacterium
GCCGGGACAGCCCCCGATGGTACTGGGGACAGTCCCGGCTTTACTCCCAGCGCACAAATGCCCTTAAACTAGCGCCATTCGAGTCTGTCAGCCTTAACAAGAACCTACTACGAAACCGGCTGATCGGTCCAGATTTACGGCAATTTTCGACAAATAGCCCTGCTATTCGCTCTCAAATTCCCGCAAATCTGGCCTCGAACATCCAATTTCTCGCAACGGTCCGTCAAGCCCGACAGACTCCCAGCAGTCTGTCGGACGATCCATGAGCCAACCGCAAATCCGTTGCCATAACAGCTTTATTGTTGCCGCGACAGGCTTATAATGCGGTTGACTTTACCGGTATGCCATGGTATTCAAAAACCCGCTTTTTTATGGACGAACTGTGCACTGTATACAAAGTTTACGATGACAGAAAATAAAGAAAGTAGACGTCAGCTGTTCAAGTCGCTCGGTTTTCTGTCGGGCGTCGGAATTTCCATGGTGGCGGCGACCTTTATCGGTCTTGCTATCGGTTATTATCTGGATCAGTGGCTGGAAACGCGCCCTTGGTTTACGCTGGGATTCTTGGCTATCGGCATTATTTCCGGCTTTCGCAACGTTTACATTTTGACGGCTCGGGAACTGCGGCGGCAGCAACGGGAAGAGCAGCAAGCGGAACAGGAACGTGACGAAGGATGATCAGCTGCTGGCTGAGATGGCCAGACGTAACTGGATAATCCTGGCTGTTCTGGTTCTGCTCAGTCTGTTCTGGCAATCAGCCTCGATCTCTCTGGGGGTGCTGGCCGGCGGTTTGCTGGTCATATTTAATTACCGCTGGCTGGGCCGATCGCTGTTGAAATTGATAAGTGATCCGCAGCTGCATTCGGCCAAAGGGTTCACGCGGAACTATTATTTCCGCCTGATCGTGGTTGCCAGTGCAATTTATTTACTGTTGGTTCGCGGCGGCGTTCATCCCCTGGCACTGGTGATCGGCTTGTCGGTCGTTGTTCTGAATCTGCTGGTTGCAACGCTGAAACGACTCTATTAAAAGTTTTGTATAGAAGATAGGAGAGCTTAAACCATGACCCATCCGTTTTTATTTTTGCAGTGGTTTGAACAACAACTGCATCTGCACCTGGGCGAGCATGTGACCTATACTTGGCTGGTTATGGTCATCCTGACTCTGGTCGCCTTTCTGGCAACCAAGGGCGCGTCGATTGTTCCCACCGGCTTGCAGAACCTGATGGAAGTTGTGGTGACCGGTATTGAGGGTTTGCTGGAAGAAACCATGGGCGAGGAGGGCAAGGCGTACTTTCCGCTGATTGCAACGTTTGCGCTGTTTATTCTGGTCTCCAACCTCCTGGCCTTGATTCCTGGTTTTTACCCGCCGACAGCTAATCTGAATACCAACGCTGCTTTGGCACTGACGGTGTTCGTCATGACCCATGCTATCGGCATCAAGAAGCATGGTGGTGCTTATGTAAAGCACTTTATGGGTCCGATCTGGTGGCTGGCCCCGCTGATTTTTGTTATTGAGATTATTGGTCATCTGGCTCGTCCGCTGTCCCTGACTCTGCGTCTTTTCGGGAACATGTGGGGCCATGAGATCGTCCTGATGATCTTCCTGATGCTGGTGCCGCTGTTCCTGCCGATCCCGATGATGTTGATGGGGATTCTGGTCGCATTTATCCAGACCTTTGTATTTACTCTCCTGGCGATGATTTACATTGCCGGGGCGCTGGAAGAAGCCCACTAAAATTGTAACCGGCTGGGTTTCCTCAGCCGTTGATATTTTGTTATCGCAGGTGCGAAAACAGTCCTATACTGAATAGGAACAATAAAAAACTGGAAACAGAAGGAGAAAAACAATGGAATTTTTCGCTTGGAGTATGCTCGCAGCTGGTCTCGGCATGGGTTTGGGTTCTTTCGGTACCGGTATCGGCCAGGGTATGGCGATCCGCAGTGCCTGTGAAGGTGTTGCCCGTAATCCCGGCGCATCCGGTAAGATCCTGACCACCATGATGATCGGTCTGGCAATGATCGAGTCCCTGGCTATCTATGTTTTCGTTGTGGCCATGATTATCCTCTTTGCTAACCCCTTCACTGATCAGGTTGTCCAACTGCTGACGAAATAAGTTTAATTCTAAGTTGCTGAAAAAGGGCGAGCCTGTTCAGGGTCGCCCTTTTTTTTGTTTGCCCAGCGGAGCTGGCAAATCCGGCTAAACGCAGGCCTGACAAACAGGAACTGCAGACCTTAAACCTGAGTACATTAATCGGGAATTTCGTTGCCTTTCTCCCTTAACTGAAGTATATAGTTTCGACATTCATCTCCAGCAGGTTTGGATCACTATGGGCTACCGAAATCTACGCGAAGCGGTCAACGATTTAGAATCAACGGGTCAGTTGATTCGTATCGACCAACCCATTGATCCGAACCTTGAAGCAGGTGCCATTCAACGCCGTGTTTATCAAGCCGGCGGTCCAGCTCTTTTCTTCAACACCCTGAAAAATTGTGATTTCCCGGCGGTTGCCAACCTCTTTGGAACCCTGGAACGAACCCGATTCCTGTTTCGTGATGCTCTCAAGCATATCGACACTCTGGTGAGGTTGAAACTCGACCCGAAAACCCTGTTGCGGCACCCTTCGACGATCTTGTCTGCACCATTAGCGGCTTGGCACCTGCTCCCCAAAAAAGTTCAGGATGGCCCTATCCTGCAAAGACAAACGAAGATCAGTCGACTTCCTCAAATCAAAAGCTGGCCGGATGACGGTGGCGCCTTTGTGACCTTGCCCCAGGTCTATTCAGAAAGTAGTTTGAAGCCAGGCCTGCGTTCAGCAAATCTCGGCATGTACCGGGTACAGCTTTCCGGAAACGATTATCTGCAAGACCGGGAAGTCGGCTTACACTACCAGATCCATCGCGGCATTGGTGGTCACCACCAGGAGGCGTTATCCTTGGGGAACCCGTTCAAGGTTAATGTTTTTGTCGGTGGTCCCCCCAGCCTGACCGTTGCTGCTGTCATGCCGCTGCCCGAAGGGATGCCTGAATTAGCTTTTGCCGGACTGCTGGCCGGGCAGCGCATTCCCCTCGTGCAGCCTGCCGGGTTTTTACCCATGCCTGCCGAAGCCGATTTCGTTATTTGCGGAACGGTTGACCCTCATCAGCTGAAACCGGAAGGTCCCTTTGGTGATCATCTCGGTTATTACAGCCTGGCCCATGATTTCCCGCTGGTCAGAGTCGACCGGGTTTACCATCGCCCCGATGCGATCTGGCCTTTCACCAGTGTTGGCCGTCCACCCCAGGAGGACACCAGCTTCGGAGCTTTTATTCACGAATTGACCGGTGAGCTGATCCCCGAAGTCCTTCCGGGAATTAAAAGTGTGCACGCCGTGGACGCGGCCGGTGTCCATCCGCTGTTACTGGCGATTGGCAGCGAGAGATACACCCCCTACAACGACCTGACCCAACCCCAAGAGTTACTGACTCAGGCCAATGCGATTCTTGGACAAGGGCAATTATCGTTGGCAAAATATCTGTTGATCGTCGCCGAGAACGACAATCCGCGCCTCGATATCCATAATATCCCGGCCTTTTTCCAGCATCTTCTGGAACGAATCGATTGGCGTCGTGATCTGCACTTTCAGACGCGAACCACCATCGACACCCTCGATTACAGTGGGCACGGTCTGAACCAGGGGTCTAAAGTTGTTATGGCGGCAGTCGGGCCGAAGCATCGTGATCTGCCGAAAGAAATTCCGGCGGAGCTGACGCTTCCTCGCGGCTTCAAAAATCCGCAAATTGCGCTACCTGGAATCCTTCTTCTGGAAGGACCACCCTGCACAGAATATCAACCGGGTGCAGATCGCAATCTATTTCGCTTGGGCAAAAAGTCAGTTGATGATCCGATCAATCGGTTCCCTCTGGTGATCGTCGTTGATGACTCTGACTTCTGTGCAACCAGCTTGAATAATTGGCTCTGGGTCTGTTTCACCCGATCAAATCCCGGCGCAGATATTTATGGGGTCGAGAGTACCTGTATCGGTAAGCACTGGGGTTGTAACGGCAGCCTGATCATTGATGCGCGGCGTAAACCGCACCATGCGCCACCATTGATTGATGATCCGGAAGTCGAAAAAAGAGTCAATATGCTTGGCGCCAAAGGTGGGCCATTGCACGGTATTATATAGATCTGTTCAAGGAGTGTTCTCGTGCTGAAAATCAAAGAACCGTTTCTGTCGATCCCGACCCTGACAGGGGCGGTCGGCAATACCCCGTTGGTGGACATCTCACCCCTTTGCGGGAAGCCCGGGATTAGCCTTCTCGCCAAGCTGGAAGGGAACAATCCCGGCGGCTCGATAAAAGATCGTCCGGCACTTTACATGATTGAGAAGGCAGAAGAATCTGGCGAACTGACTCACGACAAAATCATTCTGGAACCGACTTCAGGCAACACCGGCATTGCCATTGCCATGATCGGTGCCGCCAAAGGTTACCGTGTCAAGCTGGTGATGCCGGGCTGTGTCAGTTCAGAACGCCGAGGAGTGCTCGAAGCTTACGGAGCTGAAGTGGTTCTGTCGCCCGGCTGCCAGGCAACTGATGGAGCAATCCGCCAGGCACACAAAATTTTAGCAGATGAGCCAGATCGTTATTATATGCCGAATCAGTATGCCAATCCGA
>JADFVC010000184.1 GCA_015222355.1 Chloroflexota bacterium
ACCATGAGTCGAACAAAGTTGCTGCTGGACTCCAGGCCATAGGTATTGGCAAAGGCGATAATGTAGCTATTGAGATGAACAACCGACCGGAGTTTCTCTTCCTTTGGTTCGGTTTGAGCAAGCTGGGAGCAGTAGAGGTGCCTATCAATACTGCCCATCGTGGGAACCTGCTCAACTACATGATAGACAAGGCCGATTGCCGGTTAGTTGTGACAGAATCCAGGTTTTTGGATCGTTTGGGGCCAGTTTTAAAAGATTTGCCAAAGGTGGAAAAGATCGTAGTTTTGCGCGATGGTGATGATGAATTGCCCACCCTGGACAAGCCAACCCTAGACTACGCCCGGATTGTGGATAATGACGGCACATATGAGGAGACCGAGATCATCTGGTCTGATCCTTACGCGATAATGTTTACTTCCGGAACCACTGGCCCATCAAAAGGCGCAATCATGCCGCAGAACTACGCCCTTTTTATGGGCGATGTGATTTGCGAGGCGGGTCAATATACGGAGAGCGATTGCCTTTATAATGCCTTACCACTATTTCATGGCAACGCCCAAGTCCTTTCGGCCATGCCCGCCTTGATGAGCGGCGCGCAAATGGTCTTGGCTGAAAAATTCTCTGCGAGTCGATTTTGGGACGAAATTAAACATTATGGTTGCACAGAATTCAACTACATAGGTGGTATCCTGCCGATCCTGTCTAAGGCGAAACCCAAACCAGACGATGCTGACAACCCACTCAGGATCATGATCGGCGGCGGTGCCCCTCCGGACCTATTTGAAGCTTTTGAGCAGCGATTTGGTGTCCGGCTAGTGGAAGGCTATGGCATGAGCGAGATGGGCCTACCGTTTATGAGCCCATATACCGATAGTAAACCTGGCACCTGCGGCAAACCCCGGCCCGATTATGAGGTCAAGCTCGTGAACGATAATGGTCTAGAAGTCATCCCTGGAACAGTGGGTGAGCTGCTCATCCGACCGCTGAAACCGTACTCGATTCTTCTCGAATACTATAAGATGCCGGAAAAGACAGTCGAGACCTGGTCGGATTTGTGGTTTCACACCGGTGATTACATGCGTGAAGACAATGAAGGTTTTTTCCATTTCGTGGATCGCAAGAAAGACGCCCTGAGACGTCGGGGGGAGAACATTTCATCCTATGAAGTGGAAGCAGTGGTCAACGCCCATCCTGCAGTGCTTGAGTCAGCCGCAGTGCCGGTAAAATCGGAATTAGGCGAAGATGAGGTTATGGTCTGCCTAACGCTTAAGCCTGGGAGCAAGTTGACCCCCGAAGAGCTTGTCAAACATTGCGAGGAAGGTATGGCCTACTTTATGGTTCCACGCTACCTCCGCTTTATGGAATCCTTGCCCAAGACCCCTACCGAGCGGATCCAGAAATACAAGCTACGAGAGGAAGGTATTACACTGGACACCTGGGACCGGGAGAAGGCCGGCTATAAATTAAAACGTTAAAGAGCAAGGGATATTTCAGCCCATGGAGACCAAACTAAACGATATACCCCCTGTAGCGCCAGGCATATTCACCTTGCCACCATACGATGAAGCTTCTCCAACTTTGCTTGGAGGCTATTGTCCGGATTGTGACAGGCGGTATTTCCCTCGTCCCAAACACTGCCCTGGTTGCTTGGGGCCGATCCAAGAAACCACTGTAGGATCTGCGGGGACCATTTACAGCTATACCATTGTCAGGATTAAACCGCCGCTGGGCTTTCCTTCCCCATACAGCGTGGTTTACGTCGATTTAGCCGAAAGCGGTCTGAGAGTATTTGGTCTATTCGACCCCGAAGCTATCGATCAACTTCGGATTGGTCTTGAGGTGAACCTCGCTGTTGAGCCTTTGGGGCATAATGGTCAGGGCGAGCCCCGTTTAAGGCCTTACTTTACGCCACGGAAATAGGTCTAAGAAGAGGAGGTTATTTATGGCGATTGCGTCAGTGGTTGGTGTGGGTATGATTTCCTTCGGCAAGCACCCGGACAGAACCTTAGTTGACTTGGGCTCCGAAGCAGCTTATCTTGCACTCAAGGACGCCGGCTTGAGCCCCAAGCAGGTACAAATTGGCTTCTTCGCCAACGGGTTTGCTGGCCGCCTGTTTGGTGATTTTACCATCGGTCAGAATGTCTTCTGGAATGTGGGGATAAACAGAATTCCGGTTGTAAACGTGGAAAATGCCTGCACTTCAGGCTCCACTGCTTTATACCTTGCGTACAATGCAGTTGCCGCAGGCCAGGTCGAGGTGGCTATGGTAGTTGGTGCTGAAAAAATGTACGTGCCCGAGCTAGGTCTACTTAACTCTGGGCAGACCGAGCTAGAGACCCAGTTAGGCAGAGTAGCCCCAGCCAGCTTCGCTCTGCGGGCGATTCGGTACATGGCTGAGTTCGGGGCAACACCTGAGCAATTAGCCCGAGTGTCGGTCAAGAACCGTCGTCACTCTGGGCTCAACCCTTTATCTCAGTTTCGTAATCCTATTACCATTGAAGAAGTCTTAAAAGCTCCAATGATCGTCGATCCCTTAACCCGGTACATGTGCTGCCCTAATGCAGACGGAGCTGCCGCAGTGATCGTGGCTTCTCCGGATATAGCTCGGCGCCTGGGAAGAGCGGTAATTATAGATGCTGCTGTTTTGGTCACAGGAAACTATGAAAACCCTCAAGATCAACTCCGCTGGGAAACGGACTCCCGGGCCTGTCAGACAGCTTATGAAAAAGCTGGCATTGGCCCGGAAGACCTAGACGTTGCCGAATGTCACGATGCCTTTACCATTTGCGAAATTCTACATTATGAAGCTATGGGCTTGTGCCCCACAGGTGAGGGTGCCAGGTTTGCAGCCGAAGGTGAGACTGAGTTAGGCGGGCGGATTCCAGTCAACACCTCTGGCGGGCTGCTCAGTCGTGGGCATCCAGTTGGTGCAACTGGGGTGGCACAGATCATTGAGATAGTGACTCAGCTACGCCATGAAGCCGGAGAGCGACAAGTGGAAGGAGCGAAAGCCGGATTAGCGCACTGTATGGGAGGAGATAAGGAGGGGGACACTAAGTCTTGTACGGTGGCCATTTTTTCAGTTTAAACTATAGTTATGTTTTTTCCAAAAGGGGATGAGTATATTGATCAAAAGAATTACGGAGATCGGAGTTGCCGTAAAAGATCTCACTTCGGCGGGAAATAAGTTTCATGAAATCCTGGGCGCTCAGGGAGGGATTGTCTTAAATTCCCCGGAATACGATATGGCAGTGCAGATGTTTCGTACGGGAAATATTGAGTTCGAACTCATGCAACCTGCTAGTCCACAGAACATTATCGCCCAATTTCTGAAAAAGCGAGGAGAAGGACTACATCATATTGCTTTTGAGGTAGAAAATATTGCTGAAAGTATTACCTGGATGAAAGAAAATAATGTCAAAATAATTAACGAGCGACCGGTTATCGT
>JADFVC010000185.1 GCA_015222355.1 Chloroflexota bacterium
ACCTCCTCTGTTAGTGGTGAGGTCAGATTAAACCTGCTCCGTGACATTTAATGTCACAGGTGGAGCGAAGTAGATAACCAGATTAGTTTTAAATAAGGAACATCCATGCCTAAACGTACAGACATCAAAAAGATTCTGATTATTGGCGCTGGTCCGATCATTATCGGTCAGGCCTGTGAGTTTGATTACTCGGGGACTCAGGCCTGTAAAGCCCTGAAAGAAGAAGGGTACGAAGTTGTTCTGCTCAATTCCAACCCGGCGACAATCATGACCGATCCCGACTTTGCCGATCGAACTTATGTTGAACCGGTGACCCCGGAGGTTTTGGCGCAGATTATCGAAAAAGAAAGACCGGATGCATTATTGCCGACCTTGGGCGGCCAAACGGCCTTGAATACGGCTGTCGCCGTTGCTGAAGCGGGAGTTTTGGAAAAATTCGGCGTTGAACTGATCGGCGCCAAGTTGGGAGCGATCAAAAAAGCAGAAGATCGGACCCTGTTTAAACAGGCGATGGAAAATATTGGCGTGGACGTTCCCCGCTCCAAGTTGGCTCACAGTTACAAAGAAGCGATGACCATCATTGATCAGGTCGGCTTTCCGGCAATTATCCGCCCATCCTTTACCCTCGGCGGTACCGGCGGCGGGGTTGCCTACAATCTCGAAGAATACGAAAGGATGGCCCTGATCGGGATCGAGGCATCGCCGACGAATGAGATCCTGGTCGAGGAATCGATCATCGGCTGGAAAGAATATGAACTGGAAGTGATGAGAGACACGGCTGATAACGTTGTCATCATCTGTTCGATCGAAAATGTTGATGCCATGGGTGTGCATACCGGCGACTCGATCACCGTGGCCCCGGCACAGACGTTGACCGACAAGGAATACCAGATCCTGCGTGATGCCTCATTGAAAATTATCCGTGAGATCGGTGTCGACACGGGCGGTTCCAACATTCAATTCGGCATCAATCCCCGGGACGGGCGACTGGTTGTCATCGAAATGAACCCACGTGTTTCACGCTCTTCGGCGCTGGCCTCGAAGGCAACGGGGTTCCCGATTGCCAAGATTGCCGCCAAGCTTTCAGTCGGCTATCGGTTGGATGAAATTACCAACGACATTACCCGCGAAACCCTGGCCTCTTTCGAACCGACCATCGATTACGTGGTCACCAAAATGCCGCGCTTTACCTTTGAAAAATTCCCACAGGCTGATGCCACCCTGACGACACAAATGAAGTCGGTCGGCGAAGCGATGGCGATCGGCCGGACATTCAAGGAAAGTTTGCAGAAAGCATTGCGATCGCTGGAAATCGGCTCATACGGATTTGAAAGTCGTTTATTTGCAAAGCCGGATGATTATCGTCGCACCCTGTCCCAGAAGGAACTGGATAATTTGCGTGCCCAATTGCGGGTTCCCAACTGGGAACGGATGTGGTTTTTGGGTGATGCTATTCGTGCCGGCTTCAGCATTGATGAAATTTATCAATTGACCGGCATCGACCCCTGGTTTTTGCGGAACATTGAACAGATTATTGAAATGGAATCCTTACTGGTCATGCAGAAAAAGCTGATGGCGGCCGGCGATCAACAGTTCGTGGATCTGTTGCGTCAGGCCAAGGAGTACGGCTTTTCAGACAAGCGCCTGGCCTTCCTCTGGGGAGTTACAGAAAATGATGTTCGGGATCTCCGACACAAGCATGGAGTCCGCCCGGTTTATAAGCGGGTTGATACCTGCGCAGCCGAGTTTGAGGCCTTCACTCCTTATCTCTATTCAACGTATGAAGCGGAATGTGAGGCGGAGCCGACGGACCAGCGTAAAATAATGATTCTTGGCGGTGGTCCCAACCGTATCGGGCAGGGGATTGAGTTCGATTACTGCTGTGTTCATGGTGTTTTTGCCCTGGCTGATGCGGGATTCGAAACAATTATGGTGAACTGTAACCCGGAAACCGTATCCACTGACTACGACACCTCAGATCGCCTTTATTTTGAACCTTTGACCCTGGAAGATGTCCTGGAAATCGTCTCGACAGAAAAACCGGCAGGGGTCATTGTCCAATATGGTGGGCAAACTCCGTTAAAGCTCGCCGTCGCACTGGAAAAGGCAGGAGTCCCGATTATCGGCACCTCACCAGATGCCATTGACCGGGCCGAAGACCGTGAACGATTCCAGTCCCTGTTGCATAAATTGAATCTCCGCCAACCGGAAAACGGTATCTCCCGTTCCACCGAAGAGGCTGAAAAAATCGCCGATCGAATCGGTTATCCCGTTGTGGTGCGTCCATCTTACGTCCTCGGTGGACGGGCCATGGAAATTGTTTATGATGTTGAACGGCTGCGTGATTACATGACTTATGCTGTTCAGGCTTCCCCGGATCACCCGATCTTGATTGATAAGTTTCTGCAGGATGCCATTGAAGTTGACGTTGACGCCCTGGCTGACGGCAACGAAGTTGTCATTGGCGGAATTATGCAACATATCGAGGAAGCAGGAATTCATTCCGGGGATTCAGCCTGCGCTCTGCCTCCCTATTCATTGCCCGAAGAGATTATCGCCGAAATCCGTCGGCAAACGATTGAACTGGCACTGGAACTGAAAGTTATCGGTTTGATGAATATTCAGTTTGCGGTTCAGGGTGAGACGATTTATCTGCTGGAAGTGAACCCGCGAGCCAGCCGGACAGTTCCTTTTGTAT
>JADFVC010000186.1 GCA_015222355.1 Chloroflexota bacterium
GCCGATTTGCCTGCATCCAACCGGCAAGGTGGAGGTAGTCCACCAGCACATGCATGAGCAGCAGCGCCCCGAAGGTCCACAGAAACACGCGGGGGACGTGCACCTTGGCCACGTGTTCCCAGAGGTGCTCCTCCAGGAAGTGGTCCGGCACGGTGGAGACGATGAACAGCCCCACACCCGAGGTCAGAAGCAGGGTTACTCTGATCCAGTTCCAAATCGGCGGCCCGAGTTGACCGGTCAGCAGGCCGAAGATGAAGAGTGTCAAGGTGAGGGACAGCACGCCGCGGGCGAGGGTGCAATGCCTCCACTGTTCCGCTATGTGCCCCCGTGGAAAGCACTCGCAGGCCTCCTCCTCGTGCAGATCTAGTTCGTGGCCGACCCTGGCCCATTGGGCTGCTTTTTTGGCGAACAGCACGTCGGTCAAAACTCCAGCCGCAATGCCCACAAGCAGTAAGATTAGAAAAATGAAAACGGCGGTCCCGGGAATCATGGACAGCATGACAAACGACTCGTCACCGCTGGTGGCGATCATGGCCGCCACCACCGCACCCAATGAGACCACCCGGTGGGAATAGAGGGAAACGACCGCAAAAGCCCCCAGGCAGCCAGGGGTGGCCCCCAGAAAGGACGCTAGCAAATACTGTTGCCAGCGACTGCGGCGTAACCCCTGCTGCCATACCCCTGTGGTAAGCACATTCAGATATTCAATCACAAGCATCATCACAAAGACGAAGCCCGTGATCATGAGGGCGTGGGTGATGCTTTCGCGAAAAAGCTCGATCATATTCTTACCTTGACCTCATTTTTCTTGTTCCTGCGCCAGTTCCTCGATTCTCGAGTCAATTGCTCCAGGCCTTATTTCAAATCCTGCGCGGTGATCACCCTGCCTACCCCGACATCAAGGTAATTCTCCTTCCACTCCCGTTGAAACAATTCCCTTGCGGCATCTCCCGAACAGTGACAAGGCCCCACGCCGTATACCCCCAGTTCCTTTAAACGCGAGATGATTTTTCCTAATCCCCTTCCGGACGTGCCCAGTAAATGAAAGCCGCCGAGCACCAACCGTACATCGCGTGGGACCAGCTCTTTTGCCTTCTCCACGATCCTTACAATGCCTGGATGCGCGCACCCGGTAATAATGATCAAACCTCTATCCGTATCAATTATTAAGGATTGCTCTTCCAAATAGTCTCCAAGCGGCCCGGTAGAATGAACATCCTTACAAATCCTGGCAGGCTCGGAGATCTCGACCACTTTTGCTTTATGGGCCTTTATTTCATTCTTGAAAGCTTCCGGAAAAGATTTCGGCAGACAAACGGTAACTTCCGGGTTCACCTGAAGAAAACTGTGCAACCCTCCAACGTGGTCGCCGTGAATGTGAGAGAGTACAACAAGGTCAATTTCCAGAGGGCTGATACCTAGCTTTTCCATGTTGCGTAACAACATGGAACCGTCGCCACCCGTATCAAAAAGAATCGTTTTCGCTGGTCCTTTTATGACGCAGGAAAACCCCCATCCAATACCCAAGCCTTCCCGGTACGGGTTGTTGTCGTAAAGAATCGTTATACATACGTCCTTCAGGGCAATCCTTGCCGCAGGTTCTTTCCCTTGATCCATAACCTGACCTTCTTGGCTAGGAGACCATTTCATCGACAGACTCCTAGCAGCGCAATTTGGGGAACCAGTCACCACATATGTTGCGGTGACAATGAGCGCAGTGAGGATCACTGTGATCAGCCTTCGCTTCATTTCGCCTTTTCCCGTTCAACTCCCATGCTATTGTTTTCCATTTTATCGCAAATATCCGCACTCGCAGGGGTCGAATTCAAATTTTAAAATAAAAGGGAATCAAGGAACTCAGCCGAATGGCGCTAGTTTAAGGTCTTTTTGCATGAGGAAATGACTGAAAATATTGGCTAAAAAGGGCATAATGCCCGATGAAAAATACCACGCCAATGTTCCCAGGATTTCACCTGCAGACCCTGCGTCGAAAGCCCCGTTCAGCCCAGCAGAAACTTGCAGAAAAGATGGTACTACTGAAGCAAAAGTCCTTCAAGCAAATCGGCGAGGTCTTTGAAAAGTTCATCCCTCACTCGTTTCTCAAGCCGGAGCAGACAGGGGCCATGAGTCGCAGAAGGATTTTTTCCAAGGAGAACACCTTCTGGGCCTTCTTCAGTCAGGTATTGGATGCAGACGGAGGCTGCAAGGAAGTGATCCGCAAGCTTCAGTCTTATGCCTCCATCAAGGGGATCAAGGTTCCTTCATCCTCAACTGCTTCATATTGCACTGCCCGCACGAAGCTGGATGAAAAGATGCTCTCTCGTATCCTTGAACATACGGTGGATCGACTTGAGGAGATGCCGGAGACCGGCTCACTGAACAACCGACGGGTCATTGTTGTTGACGGCACTGGCGTCACCATGCCTGACACCCCGGAGAACCAGGAAGTCTGGCCACAGCCATCTGCCCAAAAGCCTGGCTGTGGATTCCCTTCAGCCCGTATCTGCGCCTGTTTTCAGCTTGAAAACGGAGCCTTACTCAGTTACGCAATCGGCAATAAAAAGAGCAACGAACTTCCGCTCTTTCGCAAACAGTGGAAAAGGTTCAAGCCAGGAGATATCTTTTTGGGAGACAAGGGTTTCTGCAGTTATTTTGACCTCGCAAACCTGGAAAAACAGGGCATCGATAGTGTCATTACCCTCGCGCGTAGAGCGCCGGTCAGGGCAGCAAGAAGCCTCAAAATACTCGGATCGAATGATTTATTGATAGCGTGGCCGCGTCCAAAATATAACGCCAAACTGTCGTATTCAAGAGGCGCATGGGAGGCCCTCCCCGAAGAGCTGACATTACGACAGATCCGAGTCACGGTAAAACATCCAGGGTTCAGGACTCAGGGGTTTCACATCGTCACCACCTTACTGGATGCCATGCAGTATCCTGCAGAAGAGCTTGCCGAACTCTATTTCAAGCGGTGGGATGTTGAACTGTTTTTTCGTGATATCAAGACGACCATGGGCATGGATGTCCTGCGCTGCCGAACGCCGGAGATGATCCGAAAAGAAGTCTTGATGCACTTCATCGCCTACAACTGTGTCCGACGACTGATGTACGAAGCCGCAGAGGAAGCGGGTATTGACGTCCGAATTGTTAGTTTCAAGGGCAGTTTGCAAGCCCTGCGTAACTGGGAATTCCACTTGAATCAGGCGAAGGTCAGCAAGGCCGAGCGGTTCAGATTAATCAGTGATCTTTACGACGCAATGACCAATACGCCAATCAAGCAACGGCCAGGCAGAAGTGAACCACGATGTGTCAAACGACGGCCCAAAAACTACCAAAGAATGACTACGCCGAGGCATGAAATGATGGAGGTCCCGCACAGGAACAGATATCGCGCTACGACCCCTTAAACTAGCGCCATTCGGGACACTCCCCCGCATTTTCAGAAGTGGCAACATGTCCGACAAGTTGCCTCACCCGTGTTTATGGGTTCGCTGCATGGAAAATCTACCGTTTTCCACAAACCCCTATTTATTTGACGCTTCAGCCCAAGCCATAATTCCTGGTATGTCTCTTGGCATTGTGGATAACAATTCTTTGCTAGGAGGCTGTCGGACTATCCGGGCCGAAGCGAAAATTTGGAAGTTTGAGGACAGACTTGGGCTCGTTTGAGAGCGCATAGCCGTAGCTATGGGTCGAAAAGGAGCTCAAATCTGGACCAAACAGCCGGATTTGCAGCTGGCTCATGGACAATCCGACACCCTCCTAGCTTTCGAATAGCCGTTAATTTCACGCGGCAGGGTGCCGCTTAGTTCGTGCACTTTTAATTTCTTCCAGGCAACGGTAAGGAACCTTCATCCCACGGCAACCTTTACCGATCTCGATGCCCGAACCCGGATCGCCGTGAAAATCGGAACCGCCCGTGACGATCAGATGATGCTTACGCGCCAACTTGATCAGCCAGTCGGTATCTTCCATATTTGAGCCGTTATTATAGGCCTCGATTCCATCCAGACCCAGACCGACCAGTTCAGCGACCAAAGCTTCCAATTTGCGGCGGTTGCGAGTGATGTAAGGCGGGTGAGCCAGCACGGCAACGCCGCCACTACGATGAATCAGACGAATCGCGTCATCGATCGGAAAGTAGCGTTTCGGCACATTACAGGGAACCAGATAACGCTGAAAGGCTTCGTCATTGTGCGCCACGTATCCGGCCTCGCGAAGTGCCCGGGCAATATGCGGGCGACCGATGGTCCCCCCGGCCAACTTGCTCACCTTATCCGGATCGATCGGGGCACGCCCCTCATCAGTCAGCTTTGTATTGACCCGTTCAATAATCTGCCGATTGCGTCCGGCGCGAAACTCCTGAAATTCTGTCAGCTCCCGATTGAGACAGGGATCTTGCGGATCAAAACCGTAGCCGAGCAGGTGTATATCGTAGTCATCGTGCCATTGGGTGGACAATTCGACGGCGGAGAGAACTTCAATTCCGCGGGTATCTCCCGCCTGTTGCGCTGCGGCAATCCCATCGATATTGTCATGGTCCGCTAAAGCAATTGCCACCAGACCGGCGTCCGCAGCCATTTTGACCAGCTCGGCCGGGGTATAAAAACCATCGGAACAGGTGGAGTGAACATGGAGATCAATCAGTTTTGTATTCATCCGATCATTATTTCCTTTTCTTGACCCGGAAACCGGACTTTTCCAGCGCACTGGCCAGATCAGTTGTCGGTTGGGACGATTTTACTTGGGCAGATTCCCTTTTCTGCAACTGTACGTGTTTACCTGCCCCCTTGGCAGGGACATCGACTTTCATACTTAAACCGATCCGTTGTCGCTGCAGATCGACCGAGAGCACCCGCACCTGCACCTGCTGCCCCACCTTGACCACCTCATTCGGATCCTTCACAAAACGATCGGCCAGCTGGCTGATATGCACCAGTCCGTCCTGGTGGACACCGATATCAACAAAGGCTCCGAAAGCAGCGACATTGGTCACTACGCCATTGAGCAGCATGCCCTCTTTGAGATCCTTCACCTCCATGACATCTTCACGAAAACTGGTTGTCACGAAAGTCTCCCGCGGGTCACGCCCCGGCTTTTTCAACTCAGCAACGATATCACGCAGGGTCAGCAGCCCAACCTCTTCACTGAGATAGCTTTTCAGGTCCAGCTTGTCCAACACTGCCGGTTCGGCAATCAACTGCGGCAATGATAAGCCGACATCGGCGGCGATCCGTGCCACCAATGGGTAGCGCTCCGGATGCACCGCAGTATTATCGAGCGGCTGTTCGGCATTGCGAATACGCAAAAAACCGGCGGCCTGCTCAAAAGCTTTACGCCCGAAACGAGTGACTTCGAGCAATTGCTCGCGGCGAACAAAACGTCCATTTTCATCACGATACCTGACGATCGCTTTGCCCAGCGATTCACCGATCCCGGAGACAAAACTGAGCAAGGCCCAGGAGGCGGTATTCAGATCGATCCCGACATAGTTAACACAGGACTCAACCACGTCGTCGAGAGCTTTTTGCAAGGCGCTCTGGCTGACATCGTGCTGATACTGGCCGACCCCGATGCTTTTCGGATCGACTTTAACCAGTTCCGCCAGGGGGTCCTGCAAACGACGCGCGATGGAGATGGCCCCACGTACCGTGAGGTCGAGATCAGGAAACTCTTCCCGAGCAATATCCGAGGCAGAATAGATGCTGGCACCAGCCTCGCTGATCATCACCACCGGTAACTGCTTGTCCGCATCCTTGAGACTCCGGCGCACAAACTGATCCATCTCACGGCCAGCGGTTCCGCTGCCGATGGCGATCATCTCGATCCGATGCGCCTCAACCAGTCGGAGCACTTCCCGCTTGGCCGGTTCAATCTGACCCCTGCCGGTATGCGGGTAAATCGTGACGTGCTCCAGAAAACGGCCGGTTTCATCAACTGCCGCCAGTTTGGAACCGGTGCGCAAACCAGGATCGATCCCAAGCACCCGTCGGCTGTCGACCGGAGCAGCCAACAGCAGATTGCGTAAATTCTCGGCGAAAACCCGGATGGCCTCTTCATCGGCGGACTTTTTCGCCTGCAGGCGCAGCTCAACTTCGATAGAGGGAGCAATCAGTCGCTGGTAGGCATCGGCGACAACGCTCTGCAACCAATCCCGAAAACGGTTGCCCTGCGGAATCAGCAAGCCACGCAACCGCTGCAAAATATCCTCTTCCGGAGCCTCAACCGACAGGCGCAAGATCTCTTCCTTTTCGCCACGGCGCATGGCCAACATCCGATGCGAGGGAATCTGGCGCAGTAACTCGCTGAAATCGTAATACATCTCGTATTTGCTGACCGTTCCCTCTTTACCGCGTGCCGTTTTCGAACAAAATTGCCCCTGCTGCCAAGTCAGTTCACGCACCAGGGCCCGGGCATCAGCGTCTTCAGCAAACCGCTCAGCCAAAATATGTCCGGCACCCTCCAGGGCCGCAGCAGTATCAGCAACATCCCGTTCAGGATTGACAAAAGGAACCGCCAGCCGTTCGAGCTCTGCTCCTGCCCCGGTTGCCGCTAAAAGTTGTTCGGCCAGAGATTCCAGACCTCGTTCCCGAGCAATCAGGGCTTTGGTGCGCCGCCTCGGCTTGAACGGCAGGTACAGATCTTCCAGCTCAGTTTTCTGGCGTGCTGCCGCGATCCGCCGGCGCAGTTCCGGGGTCAGTTTCCCCTGTTCATCGATCGATTTCAGGATCGTCTGACGACGCTCAATCAGCTCTTTATGATAGCTCAGCCGCTCCTGTAACTGGCGGATCTGCACTTCGTCCAAATCACCGGTGGCCTCTTTACGATAGCGGGCAATAAACGGCACCGTTGCCCCTTCATTCAGCAAGGCGATGGTTTGGGCCACCTGTTGCCGTTGCAGACCGGATTCCTCGATCAATAAGTGAAGAATTTCCTCGTTTGTCGGTTGCTTCATTCCGGCAGCGTCCTTTGCAATTGCGGGAGAACTTGAAAGGTGCGGATGTTAACACGCTGCCGGTCCTTTGCAAAGGGAAGGATGCTTGACCATTCACCTCTCAGCGTGTACACAATGAAACAACCGATATCATGAGAGAAAATCATGTCCTCACGTCTTGTTGTAGAAAATCTGCGCAGTTATTTTTTCACCCGCTCCGGGCTGGTCAAAGCGGTCGACGATGTCTCTTTCAAGATCGAGCAGGGAGAAACCCTGGCCCTGGTCGGTGAGTCGGGATGCGGCAAATCGATGACGGCCCTGTCCCTGCTGCGCCTGCTGCCGGAACCGGGGCGAGTGGTCAGCGGTGAAATCAGGCTTGATGGGCGCGATCTGTTGCACCTGCCCGATCTGGAAATGCGGCGCATCCGGGGCAACGAGATTTCGATGATTTTTCAGGAGCCGATGACATCTCTCAATCCGGTCCTGAGGATCGGTGAACAGATCGCTGAAGTCTTACGACTGCATAAAGGAGCCAGTCCGAAACAAGCTTTGGAGCAAGCGGCAGAACTGCTGACATTAGTCGGAATATCCGACCAAAAACGGCGGTTGCGTGATTATCCGCATCAGCTTTCAGGTGGGCAACGACAACGGGTCATGATTGCCATGGCCCTGGCCTGTGACCCGAAGCTGCTGATTGCCGACGAACCGACCACCGCTCTCGATGTGACGATTCAGGCGCAGATCATGGACCTGTTGCAAAAGCTGAAGGAGGAACGACAAACGGCCACCCTGTTGATCAGCCACGATCTGGGAGTGGTTGCCGGCAATGCCGATCGCCTGGCCATCATGTATGCCGGGAAGATTGTTGAAGAAGGCCCGGTTGCCAGACTCTTCAACAACCCTCTCCATCCCTACACGCAGGGTTTGCTCAAATGTATTCCACAGCTGGGTCAGAAGGGCGCTTTACCGACAATCCCCGGCCAATTGCCAAAGCTGCGTGAACATCATGAGGGCTGCCTGTTTATCGACCGCTGCAATGCCCCCTGTCCACCTTGCGGTCATCAATCACCACAATTGGTCGAAATTGAAGAGGACCACCGGGTCCGTTGCTGGAGGTATTAAGACTGTGCCACTGCTGGAAGTTCGCAATCTCCGGAAAAGCTTTCGAACGACCGATTCTCTCGGTGGTTCTGCCGGACGTTTGGTTGCCGTCGATGATGTTTCCTTCAGCCTTGAAGCGGGCGAAACTCTCGGCCTGGTCGGTGAGTCCGGCTGCGGCAAATCAACCACCGGAAAACTGATCATGCAGTTGCAAAAGGCCGATCGGGGGCAGGTTTTGTTTAACAACATAGAACTGAACAAGCTCTCTTCCCGGC
>JADFVC010000187.1 GCA_015222355.1 Chloroflexota bacterium
ATCATGGCGGAAATGTACGGCAAAGTTGGCGGCTGCTGCCGGGGGCGGGGCGGTTCCATGCACCTGTTCGATGCCGAGCGGCGGCTCTACGGCGGCAATGCCATCGTCGGCGGCGGTTTGCCGGTTGCCGTCGGGCTGGCCCTGGCGGATCGGTTGCAGAAAAAAAACCGTGTGACCTGCTGCTGTTTCGGCGAGGGGGCAGTCGCCGAGGGGGAATTTCACGAATCGATGAACCTGGCTGCGCTCTGGCAGTTGCCGGTTCTGTTCGTTTGTGAAAACAACCTCTATGCCATGGGCACGGCGCTGCAACTCTCCGAATCGGTCATCGATCTGCCACGCAAGGCGGCTGCTTACGCTGTGCCGACGGCAACGGTCGACGGTATGGATGTTATTGCCGTCGCCGAAGCAGCTCGGAAGGCGAGCGATACAGTCAGAGAAACCGGTGGCCCTTTTTTCCTGGAATGCCGCACCTACCGGTTCCGCCCGCACTCCATGTTCGATCCGGAGTTCTATCGTTCCAAGCAGGAAGTGGAAGGGTGGAAGCAACGCTGTCCGATTCTGTCCCTGAGCAACCGCCTCAAAGAACGAGGGTGGCTCGATGAGTCGGTGCTGGAACAGCTGGAAGCGGAGATCGCGACAGAAATTGCCGAGGCGGTCGATTTTGCCGAACAGAATGCGTGGGAATCGGTCGAGGACCTTACCCGTTTTGTCTATTCAGAATCGGGGGTGAACTGATGGGACAACAGGAGATGCGCAAACTGACTTATCGGGACGCGGTGCGTGAGGGGTTGCGCGAGGCGTTGCAGAAAGATGAGCGGGTTTTCCTGATGGGGGAAGATGTCGGCCGTTACGGCGGCTGCTTCGCTGCCAGCAAGGGCCTGCTCGAAGAGTTCGGCCCGGAGCGGATTCGCGACACCCCGTTGTCTGAGTCGACCTTTACCGGAGCTGGGATCGGTGCGGCACTCGGCGGCATGCGGCCGATCGTCGAGATCATGACGGTCAATTTCAGCCTGCTGGCTCTCGATCAGATCATGAATGACGCCGCCACCTACCTGCACATGTCGGGCGGCCTGTTCAATGTGCCGCTGGTGATTCGTATGGCGACCGGTGGCGGCAAGCAGCTGGCGGCTCAGCACTCCCACAGTCTGGAGGGCTGGTATGCCCATATCCCCGGCATCAAGGTACTCTGTCCGGCGACCCTCGAAGATGCCCGCGGCATGCTCTGGAGTGCTCTGCTCGATCCCGACCCGGTATTGATTTTTGAACCTGCGGTGCTCTACCCGATGGAAGGTGAACTGGCCGTCGATGCCGGTGCGGTGGAGATAGGAAAGGCGAAATTACTCCGTGAAGGGAAGGATCTGAGCCTGATCAGCTACGGAAGCTGCTTGCATAAGTGTCTTGATGCTGCCGCAATTCTGGCGGAAGAGGGGATCGAAACCGATGTGATCGACCTGCGGACCCTGCGTCCGCTCGATGAGAAAAGCTTCCTCGCCTCAGTGGCGAAAACCCATCGGGCGCTGATTGTCGATGAGGGGTGGCGCAGCGGTAGTATCTCCGCAGAAATCAGCGCGAGAATTATGGAGCAGGCTTTCTATCAGCTTGATGCCCCGGTTGAGCGGATCTGCAGTGCCGAAGTGCCGATGCCCTACGCCAAACATATGGAGGAGGCTGCCCTGCCGCAGGTGGTGTCCATTGTCGAGACTGTTCGGAGGATGGTGCATGGCTGATTTCATCATGCCCAGTCTGGGCGCTGATATGACTGCGGGAATTCTGGTCGCCTGGCGGGTCGAAGCGGGGGATCGGGTCAAGCATGGCGACATCATCGCCGAGGTGGAAACTGAAAAAGGATTGTTCGAAATTGAGGTTTTCGACGATGGCGTGGTTGACCGGCTGCTGGTGCAACCCGGCCCGGATAAAGTTCCGGTCGGTACGGTTCTGGCGACCATTGCCGATAAAATGGCCGTCGCTACGGTGCCGGTCTCGGAGCCGGGTGAACGGCTGAGGGTGTCTCCCGCTGCCCGTAAACTGGCGGCTGAGCGGCATATCGATCTCAACCGTCTCGAAGGAACCGGTCCTCAGGGGAGCCTCTGCCTGGCTGATATTGAACATGCCATTGGAGAGACAGTCAAAGAGCAAGCAGTTCCTGCCCCCGCTGAAGCGAAAAAGCCGACCGATTTCAAGGCCGGAATGCGTCAGGCGATTGCCGCGGCGATGAGTCGCGCCAATCGCGAGATCCCCCATTACTATCTGGCCACCGATATCGATATGAGCCGGGCGCTCAACTGGTTGGCGGAACAGAACCGGGAACGGTCGATCAAGCAGCGACTGCTGCCGGTAGTGCTGTCTTTGAAAGCGGTGGCCCGGGCTCTGGAGAAGGTACCGGAATTGAATGGTCACTGGGTTGACGGACAGTTGCAGCTGAAACGGGAGATCCACATCGGGTTTGCCGTCGCCCTGCGCAAAGGGGGGCTGATCACCCCGGCCCTGCATGATGTCAATCGCAAGAGTCTCGACCAGTTGATGGCCGACCTGGGCGACCTGATCAGCCGAACCCGAAGCGGAAAACTGCGCGCTTCGGAGATGACCGATGCCAGCATCACCGTCACCAGCCTCGGTGATCTCGGGGTGCAGACGGTTTATGGCGTTATCTACCCGCCGCAGGTCGCGTTGGTCGGGCTGGGTCGGATTCGCGAACGTCCTTGGGCCGAGCAGGGGCTGCTGGGAGTCCGGCCGCTGTTGACCGCGACCCTGGCCGCCGATCACCGAGCGAGCGATGGTCATCAGGGTGGCCAGTTCCTCGATGCCTTGGGGCGGGCTCTGCAGGAGCCGGAGAGCCTATGACTGAAGCCGAAATCAGAACCCACATCTTTCGCGGTTTGGAGCTGATTGCCCCCGAGGCTGATTTCGATGAACTCCCGGCCGGAGAGAACCTTCGCGAAGAGCTCGACATCGACTCCTACGACTTTCTCAGTTTTCTGATCTGGCTCAATGA
>JADFVC010000188.1 GCA_015222355.1 Chloroflexota bacterium
AAAACCCGCGACAGTAATAAAAAAGAGTTTCTTTTGCTTCGTTTTCTTTGCGATTCAAAGAAAATGAAGTCGGCTGTCGGGCCAAAACCCGACGGTTTCATTTTTTGACATTTTGAGAAAACAAGCAAACAGTTACCAGCGATTTTAATGCCTCTTGAACGCCTCAAGTAATCGCCGTGCAGCAGCCCCCGGTGAAGTAATCCCCTGACTGACCCCGGTTTGAACCTGGTCGATCAGTCCTGCGACATGCTTGTCGCGCATGAAAAGATCTTTCAGATCATCCATAACCAACGACCACATCCAGTCGGTTGCCTGCAGGCGGCGTTTGTTTTCGAATTCACCGGATTGTTTCATGGTGGTCGCAAAATCGAGGATTGTCTGCCAGATTTCAACAATCCCTTGATTGTGCAGCGCACTGCAGAGCATCGCCGGTACGTGCCAGTTGGTACTTTTCGGCTTCAGCAGGTGCAGGGCGTTTTCATATTGCTGACGGGCCAGTTCCGCCTTGGGACGGTTTTCCCCTTCCGATTTGTTGACCAGAATCGCATCGGCAATCTCCATCACGCCTTTTTTGATCCCCTGCAGTTCATCCCCGGCATTCGGCAATTGCAGCAGCAGGAAAAAGTCGACCATGGAGGCGACGGTGACTTCCGATTGGCCGACACCGACGGTTTCGACAATGATGATATTGTAGCCGGCCGCTTCACAGAGGAGCATAGTTTCGCGGGTTTTGCGGGCCACACCGCCGAGGGTATCGACTGATGGTGAAGGGCGGATGAAGGCGTTCTGTTCACGGGAGAGCTCTTCCATACGGGTTTTGTCGCCGAGAATCGAACCGCCGGAGAGTTGCGAGCTGGGATCGACAGCAAGGATGGCGACCTTGTGTCCTGCGCCGATCAGGAACATGCCGAGGGCTTCGATGAAGGTGCTTTTGCCGGCACCGGGAACCCCGGAAATGCCGACGCGGATCGAGTTTCCGGAGTCGGGCAGAAGGTTGTTGAGCAGCTCGGCTGCCTCGCTCGAATGATCCGGGTTGCGACTTTCGATCAGGGTGATGGCTTTGGCCAGAGAACGGATATTGCCTTTTCTGACTCCCGCAGCAATGGTTTCAACTTTACTCAAGGAATAACCTGTTTCCTGTGAAAGGGACGGGCGAGCCAGTTTGGCTCGCCCGTATATAGCTCTTTACAATGTTGTGATCTCGTTACTTTCCTTCTATCGCGTCCAGGGTCTGCCCGGCGGACAGGGTGATCGGTGTTCCCGGGCCGAAAATCTTGCTGGCCCCGGCTGCGTACAGGGCAGCATAGTCCTGGCGTGGGATGACGCCGCCGCAAACCACGGCGATATCCTCGGCGCCAAGTTTTTTCAGTTCGGCGACCAGTTGCGGGACCAGGGTTTTGTGACCCGCTGCCAGGCTGGAAACACCAACCACGTGGACATCGTTTTCAACGGCCATCTTGGCGGCTTCTTCCGGGGTTTGGAAGAGCGGACCGACATCGACGTCAAAACCGACATCGGCGTAAGCGGTGGCGACGACCTTGGCGCCACGATCGTGACCGTCCTGCCCCATTTTAGCAACGAGAATTCGTGGCCGCCGGCCTTCTTTGGCCGCGAACTCTTCGACGCGCTGTTTCAGTTCGGTAAAGTCTTTATCCGCTTCCACGACAGATCCGTATGCTCCTGAGACAAGTCTGATTTCAGCCTTGTGGCGGCCGTAAGCTTTTTCCATGGCGTCGGAAATTTCACCAACAGAGGCGCGCAGC
>JADFVC010000189.1 GCA_015222355.1 Chloroflexota bacterium
AAATTATTCAGGGCAAGCGAGTTGATTATGTCTTCAGGTTTCGTAATGCGGGTGATCAGATTCTGCAACTGGGAAGTTTGCGGAGTTCCTGCGGTTGTACCGTTGCACTTCTGTCCGCGACTCGTCTTGCTCCCGGGGATTTGGGTGAAGTCAGGGTGACCTTTAATTCTACCAGGTTTAAGGGGGCAATCAGCAAAGCCGTGTCCCTGGACACCAACGATCCAAATTTTCCGCAAATATCTTTCAATATGTTCGGGACCGTGAAAGCGGAAATTTCTTATGAACCTGATCGCATCAATTGGGGGAAAGTCAAGGCGGGAACCGCATTGCGGGCAGTGGTGAGGATCGTCAATCAGGGAACGCACAGTGTCAAACTGGTGCCCGCTCATGCAACCGATCCTGCGGTTACGGCCAAGCTCAGTAGTTTGTTGTTGCAACCCAAAGGGCAGGTTGAATTGACAATAGAAGCGAAATTTCCCGAACAGAAAAAACGCCTCGGTGGCTACGTTATAATCGGCACTGATTATCAAAAAGTTCCGCAATTAAGGGTGCCGGTTTCAGCACGACTTTTGCCATAGCCTGCTATCGACTCGGCGATCAATTGGAAGCACAGCGTTGAGCTGACCTTACGGACGATCATCGACTATCTGAAGTGTGGGGATTTTGCGCACAGGGGCTAGGGAAATCAAGTGGTTACGTGGAGCCGTAGCCGGTACGCCGCACAAGTGAGTACGGCTGATCGACGCCGAGATCGCGGAAAAGGGTTGTTTCCGGCCGAACCCTGATCAATCCCCAGCCATGTTTCGTTGTATCCGACGCCCGATATACAGTCCGATAGAGGCTCCCACGACCGCAGCAAGATAAGATCCCATTAGCCCGCCGGGGGAGCCACAGTACCAGCCCAGCCAACTTCCACCGGGGATTGTTGTCAGTAAAACCAGCGGTTTGAGCATGGGACACTAACGATCAGCAACAAAGATCGTCAGCTCAAAAATTTCGCCGTCAGACAGGTAGACGGGAAACATTAAACCGGTGTGTTTTTCCGGAACAGTGATGCCATGCGCACTGTCGTCACGCATTTCCGGTGGTGTGATGTCGATACTGTGCCCCAGTTGAGCAGCTTTTGCCGCAATATTGCCGCAAACGATGTTGACGAACTCTTTGACCGAGTCATCCAGAATCTCGACAGACTCATTCTCTACTGAATCTTCAGCGAGGATTGCTTTAGCCACCAGATTTCGTGTGCTTTCAGAGACAGAAAGCAGGTAGCGGGCACTGACTGAACCGGAAAAGCCCATTTCGGCGATGATCGGGCGGGCGGGTATTTTCTCGATGATGGTGCAGGGTCCGGGACGAAAGGAAATGCCGACAACACGAGTCAGCATCTTGTAGGTCAGGTCGGCAACCATTTCCCAGATTGGCCGGTGTGGTACATCGGCCGGAATTTCGATTTTCTCGGAAATGTAACCGGCTTGGTCTTGCTTGAAGTCCGCCAGATATTTTTCCAGACTCTGGTCCGAGATCGCCCCCACCTTGACAAGAGCTTCGCCGATATAAAGATGGCTATTTCTTTGCCGGGTGAGGGCCTGTTGCACTTGATCTTCGGTAATAAATCCCATTTTAACGGCCATGTCGCCAAAATGCAGATCTTCACTGCGCTGTGCTAGATGAACCCGGGCAATATCCTCCTTGCCCATCAAGCCCATTTCGATCACCATCTCACCAAATTTCAGGTTCGTCTTCTCTTGCAGATCTATTGCCTGCAGTAAGGCCATCCGGGTGATCGCGCCTTTTTCAACCATAAATTGACCAAAGAATTTAACCGGCATTCACTGTTCTCCCTGTCGCATATAGATTGCACGACTTAAAGGCGTCGTAACATGTCCAAAACGGATTCTTTTTCGAACGGCTTGGAAATGACATCCCTTGCGCCGAGGCGAATTGCTTCGGTGTACTTATCCCCGACCCCGCCTAAAGATGTGACCATAACGACCGGCAGGTCCGGCATTAACTGCATCAGACTGCGCAAAGCGGTTAATCCGTCCATGACCGGCATATTCATATCCAGGCAAACAATATCCGGTTTATGCTGCTGGCAGAGTTTGATCGCCTCGGCACCATTGCGGCCTTGGGCAATGACTTTGAACTCCTTACCATCATCGATGATTTTTTCCAGCTGACGGGAAACAGCAATACTGTCATCCACAATCAGAACACTTTTCATATCTTTCCTCCAATTCTGTTGAACTGCCGCAAAGATTAACAGAAAGCTATAAAGAATCCCAGCTTAAAAAAAAATATTTTTCATTGGCAAAATTAAATATGTTTTCTTGCTATCATTCTTTCAATTGTCGATAGGCTCGTTCAATATTTCCAGGAGTGAAGTCCGGGTAGCCGGGGAGGGACTTGTATTGAGGCAAGCTGAATGTATTTAAGGTGGTTTCGAGACTGTTGCCCTCTTCAATATGGCGAAGAACCTCAGTGAGAAATGCTTTCAGGTAGTTTTCGAATTGTTGTAAGTCGTTTCGGTTGCCGATTGGGCCGAAGCCGGGGATGATGATTTCTGCGGGCAAAGAGTCAAGCCCGTCAAGAACTTGCACCCAATCATAAAGTGAACCTGCACCGAGAAAGCCGACACTGTTAAAATAGAGCAGATCGCTGGTGAACAGAATCTTGCTTTGTGGAAGGTAGGCAATCATGTCACCCTGACTGTGGGCCGGCCCGACGTTGATCAGGATCAGGGTGCGCTCTGTCCCTTCAAAACTCAATCCTTCCTTAAAAAACAGCAGCGGAGTTACTATCTTGCGAGCTTCCCGCCTAAGGATTAAGCGAGTTTCAACGGTGGTCACCAGGTTAATATTGTCGGGAAATGCAAAGTCAAACAATGATGAACCCGGATGATGATGGGTCAGAGCAATAGTCCTGATCGGTTTTGGGCTGACTTCCGTAGCTGCTGCAATCAGATCGTTTATTGTTTTACGGCTGAAGTGGGCGCCACAGAGGATTGTTTGAGTGCCGAGATCGACAATAAGAGCGTTAGACGTTGCTGCCCCACCAGGGGACGCAACTGCCGCGTAAGTCCCCTCTGCCACCTGCTGAATCCGATAAGAATCCTGAGCGAAGGCCGGTAAACTGAACAGCAGAGTCAGCAGCAAAATTATGGCACCTTGATACATGGAAATCCTCTTCATTTACAGTTGCATTGTCACTGTTATTAGAGTATATAGTACAGCCTTATGCGCCCGTAGCTCAGCTGGATAGAGCGCTGCCCTCCGGAGGCAGAGGTCATAGGTTCGAATCCTATCGGGCGCGCCATAAATATCAAACGGTTAGCGATTTTTCGCTAGCCGTTTTTTAGTTTGTGACGATCCTGTGACAGTCCTTTCTCTGCATTGACCTCTGTACTTCCGAAAGCTACCGATTTCCCGAGGCCAAGAGAAAGCTCAGTATTTAGATGTTTGAAAACAGTGTGAGAATGATCTTTGGCTCAATTGGGCACATTCTATTCCCTGTCATTTTGCGTATTCCGACGAAATCGTTCACCCAATCCGAAGGAAACCATCAGCCGGTTTCGATGCAATCGGCCACCGTTCGGAGCGAAGCGACGCTGGAGGTTTCTTTCTACTTCAAGTGGATGGTTTGGTCAATGTCGGGGTTTTGTTTTCACAGTTCTATCTCATAAAGAAACAAAGGGCTCGGAATCGCTGGATTTCTTGCGATGCCATCTCAAGGCTTTTTGCGAAAGCATCAAGTTTTTACTGAATAGTTACCGGCAAGTTAAACCGAAGTAGGCTTGCGGAGTTTTTCAAGGATAGGTTGATCCGCCGGGAGAAGTTGGTAGCTGGGAAGGTCTTCGAGGGTCACCCAGGCGTGATCCGCAACTTCCAGATGCTTTATTTCGCTACTTTCCCATGAGCATAAATAAGCGATAATGAGCACGCTGCCCCAGTCGTAGTGGTGAAAGACGGTTTTCAGAACCGGGCCCGGGGAGATCTCGATTGCCAACTCTTCTTGCAATTCTCTTTTCAGGGTCTGATGGGGAGATTCCCGGGGCTCGATTTTTCCGCCGGGGAATTCCCAATAGCCGCCATGCGGTTTTGTTGCAGGCCTTTGGGTCAAAAGGATTTTCCCCTGATGTCGGATCACCGCTGCGCAGACTGCAAGGGGCAGTTCTCTGTTGATTTTTTGTGGCATAACAGCCTGTCTGTTTAGCTCGGGTTGTCGAAGTCTTGTCCGCTTGTCAAGCGGCCCGCCGGTAGCTTTTTTGTTGGAGCAGCTCCTGCACTATGATAAGAACAGGCACCCTTTAGAATCAGGCACCATTTGAATTATTGAGCGTCGCGTGACAGAGCACCTGTTGACTCGGCAGCGAGGAGTTTGTCCATGTTTCAGTTGTCCGATAAGGGCCGTGGTGTGCGGCAGATGTTTGATGATATTGCCCACCGCTACGACCTTCTGAATCGTCTGCTCTCTTTCGGGATAGATCGTCGCTGGCGCCGTTTCGCCGTCAGCCAGTTGAGTATTCCCCCCGGTGGGCGGGTTCTCGATATTGCCACCGGAACCTGTGATGTTGCCTTGGAAGTGGCGGAAAGTACTGACCCGAGTGTCATCATCGTCGGAGAAGATTTCACCCAGGGGATGCTGGTGCGGGGGCAGCTCAAATTGAACGTCTCCCAACACGGTTCGCGCATCATGTTGGTCAATGCCCCCTGTGAAGAGATTCCCCACCCGGATGCGACTTTCGATGGGATTACCATCGCCTTCGGTATCCGTAACGTTATTGATCGCCCGGCCGGACTTAAGGAGATGTTTCGGGTTCTCAAGCCGGGGGGTCGGGCGGTCATCCTGGAGTTTTCCAGTCCACGCAGTCAGCTGTTCCGCAAGCTTTACCATTTCTATTTTCAGAAAATTCTGCCGACGATCGGTGGCTTGCTATCCAAACGCAGCGCTTACCAGTATCTGCCCGATTCGGTGATTGAGTTTCCCAGCCAGAAAAAATTCTCACAGATGATGGGCCAGGCCGGGTTCCAGCGGCTGCAGTACAGTGACCAGACTTTCGGGATCGCTACGGTTTATGTCGGCGACAAGCCCATGAATTGATGGCGTCGCAAAAAGTCCGCCCTCCTGTGTTACAGTGGTTTTTCAGGACCTCGACATACTCTATGTATGCCTTCCCCCCTGAAAAACCACTAAGCCTTGTAGAGCGAAATTTTTGCTTAGCCATCTCAGGGTTTTTTGCGAAAGCATCATGAATTAACAGATAGTAACAGAGCTGATCAGTCGGTCGGCTCTTTTTTCTTTTCCGGCTCTTCTTTGAAAATTGTGCCGATATCTTTGACCAGTTTTTCCGGCAGGCCGAGAGTTCTTTTGAAAATGCCGAAAACCGTTTTAGAAACTGAACTGATGGGAACCGCGGTGACTTTTGGCTCTTCGCCGTTCCCTTCGATCTTGAAGTGAGCTGTGAGCAGGGCCTTGTCCTCCCCGGCCAGAACCCAGCCGGCAATCGGGATCGCAGTGATCACCTTGTCAACTGTGCGTAATGGCATGACCCCCAGATTGAAATTAAGACTGTTATCGATCAGACCTTTGCTGCCGACCAGCGACATATTCATTGCTTCGCTGGTGATGAACAGATCTTCTGTCTCGGCGCGCCCGTCGGCAATCCTGAAGCTTCCCTCCATCAGGGTAAAGGGCATGCCCTCTTTGTCCATATCGGGCAGTTTCCCGGCAAAGATCTGGGAGACATTCAGGATAGAAAATACTCTGGCCAGACCCCGGAATTTTCGCAATGTTCCATCAGTGACTTGCAGATGGATAGCACCGACGGCGTTATCCCAGAATTTGTTCTCAGCAAGGCTGCCTTCAAGGTAGAAACTCCCCCGCAGACTGCCGTTAATCAGCCCACGTTCCTTGAAGAGATCCTGGTGTAGAACCGAAGCGTTGATATTTTCCGCGTGACCGGAGACTTTCAGTAGCCCGCCTTTTTGATTTCGA
>JADFVC010000190.1 GCA_015222355.1 Chloroflexota bacterium
CTTGGTGCTCTTGGTGGCAAATCTTGTCTATTAAGGAAAATGTATGCCGACAAAAGAAGAAGTCCTTCGGCAGGTGATCGATAGCGGCTCTTTACCGACCCTTTCGACGGTTGCGTCAACGCTGATCAATATTACCGGCAAGGAAGAGACGACCATCCATGATATCAGCAAATTGATTTCCCAGGATGTCTCGCTGTCGACCAAGATCCTCAAGGTGGTCAATTCCTCCTTTTACAACTTCCCCAACGAAGTCGGGACGATTCAGCAGGCGGTCGCGATTCTGGGGACCAATGCGGTGCGCAGTCTGGTGCTCTCGTTCTCTTTTCTGAACATGGAACGCCCCGCGCACGGCAAAGGGTTCGACTACGAACGCTTCTGGGAAGAATCGCTGGCAGCGGCCGTTACTGCCAAGCTGATTATGGGGAAAGTCTCTGATACTGATGCGGAGGAAGTGTTTACCGTCAGCCTGTTGCAGAATCTCGGCAAGTTGATCCTGGCCTGTGCCTTTCGTGAGATTTATGACCAGATTCTGCAGGACGCGGATGGCAGTGAACAGCGTCTGCTGGAACTGGAAGAGGAACGGATTGGCGCCAACCATGCCTATATCGGCAGTGAGGCCGCCCGGCACTGGATGTTCCCGGAGACTCTGGCGGTGCCGATTTTGTACCATCATGACCCGGACAGCTATCCACAGCAGAACGCTGAAATGATGACGGAAATTCGCGTTGCCCACCTGGCAGCATTGGTTTCCAATATCATGTATTCAGGGAAGCCGATCGAATATCATGCCCCCTTTCGTGAGCGGGCACAGCAGATGTTCAAGCTGGAACCTAAGGTCATCGACGGGATTCTGGAAAAGGCCAATACCGAGGTGGCACAGGCTGCTGATTATTTTGGGTTGAAAATCGGTGGCACCGCTTCAATCCCTGAATTGCTGCAGGAGGCCAATATTGAGCTCAGCCTGCTGAACATGAGTTACGAGCAGATGAACCGGGAACTGGTGCAGGCCAAAATGCAGTTGGAAAAACTGACCGGCGAACTGGAAGTAAAGAACAGTTACCTGGAAGGGATCGCCAACCTGGACGGCCTGACGGAAATCTATAATCATCGTTATTTCCAGGAATTTCTCGATCGGGAGATCAGCCGTTCGATTCGCCGCGAGAGCGAATTGAGCCTGGTCCTGGCGGATATCGATTTTTTCAAAAAGTTCAATGACTTTCATGGTCATCAGGCGGGTGATTACGTTTTGCATGAGGTTGCCCAGCTCTGTAGCGGACTGATCCGGGAATATGATCTGATCGCCCGTTACGGTGGGGAGGAGTTTGTTTTTGTGCTGCCGGAGACCGATCTGGATGGTGCCGTGATTGTCGCAGAAAAAATTCGTGAGGCGGTCGCGCAGCATCTTTTCAGTTTTGGTGAAGATGATTATCGTGTGACGATAAGTTTCGGTGTGTCCACCTTTGAGTGCGCCGGCAAGCAGGTTATGAAAAAAACGGAACTGGTCGAACGGGCGGACAAGGCCCTCTACAGTGCCAAGAAGAAAGGCCGGAACCGGGTTGAGCAATATGTCGAGAAAAGTGGCTGGTTCGGTCGGTGAAAGTAGACTTTTTCGGTTATTTATTGAATAGTCCTCGGACAGGGGATGATTTCTTGAGGCAGGATGACTCCGGTTTGTGTTAGTCTTCGTGCCTTGCTTTGTTTGTCTGGACGGGGACAGATTTGAAATCTGTCCCGAATGGCGCTAGTTTAAGGGCTTTTGTACGCTGGGAGTAAAGCCGGGACTGTCCCCAGTACCATCGGGGGCTGTCC
>JADFVC010000191.1 GCA_015222355.1 Chloroflexota bacterium
CATTCCAAGGGCCGCATGAACCCATCCCTGGGGCTTGACTGTCGCCATCCGGGCGACAGACACCCTTTCCATGGGCATCACCAACACATCTTGCTGAACAGTTACTAAAAGGGAAGCATGTCGAAAAACGAAACCCCGACCGGTTTCATCACCCACAGCCCCAAAGCACAGATGATCAAAGCAGCCATAACCCAGTTGAGCACTTGAGTCCACAGGGCCCAGTTCGGTTCTGCCCGTTGTTTTTTTTCAGACTCTTCATCACCCTCTTTTCCGGGAGGATTACGATCCCCGTTGCGCATCAACCGCCCGGCCGATAAGAAGAGGATTGCCGAAATCAGAAATTGAGGCATCACATCGGTACTGACAACACCTAACGCCAACAGGACAGCGTAATAAATTAACGCGACCAGCCCCAAAAAAGTCATTTTTCGACTTAAATTCATCTCTATCCGCCCCGGTCTAAAGAGTTCTTCTTCCTCCAAGCTACTTTGAGAATACCATTTTTTCAACTGTTTGTTTATAACACCGTTTTTTTTTGATAAAACAAAGATCCCGTTAAATAAAATAGGGACACTCCCCATGGTCCCGGGGAGTGTCCCTATTTTATTTATTTTATCAGGGGCTTTTCTCAAGTCACCTGATAGCAGGTGGACGGTGACTTAGTGTGGAACTGCTCGATGGTAGCGTCCCGTCCATTGTTCAGAGAATTGTGCCAGAGCAGTAGATACTGCGATAATCGCAGCAACAATTCCGAAAACGCAGCCGATTGCGAGAAAAACCTGATCCTCTCTCAACTGGTTTATCGATAATGACAGCAGGCAGACCATTATCATCCCGTAAAGATATTGCAGGGTAATATTTTGTTTGAAACTGCCGAAAAACTGGATAGCGACAAAGATTGCCCACATGGTTAAATAAGCAAACATGGCAGTGGAACCGGGGTGCTGCCCAAATCCCAGTTTTGGAAAAACTTCATAACCGATAATTGATAACCAGAAAAAACCGAAAGGCAGCAGTATTGCGGCGGCATAAGAGTTGCCCTGTTGTTGACTGCGCAGGCCGATCATGATCTGAATCCCTCCGGCAATCAGCAGAATAATGCCCGAGTAATATATCGAAAATTCAAACAGGCCGACCTGGCAGGAAATATAGGCGACCAGGCTGATCCCCAAGGCCAATAATCCGCAGGGCGGTAAAGTTATCTGTTGGTTGGAACAAGAGTTATCGTTCATGTCGGTCTCCGCAATAGAGTAGATACGCTGCAAGGGCCTTGCTTTCGGCAAGGCCCTTCTCTTCAGTATAATCAGCAGGTGATTAATCTTGAGCTTTCTGCAGAACCAGGTCCTCTTCTTCGGCAATAACCGGTTCGGTTGCCGGTGCAGCAGCTTTTTGCGGCCGTAGCGACATTGACATCATGGCACCCACCAAGAGCAGAACTCCGGCCAGGATAAAGGAGGAATCCATACTGCCGGTTTTTACTTTCAGCATTTCGGAAACCCTTACCAGAACAAATGCGCCGACACCCCACGCCGAGAACAGTATTCCGTAATTCATGCCGAAATTCTTCATGCCCCAAAGGTCTTTGGTAAAAGAGGGGAACAGCGCCAGATTGGTTCCATAGTTGAAAACTATGGCAGTCACCAGCAGAACCACCAGGATTGGGTTGCTGGTCTCACCACCCAGGATCGGGAGCGCGGCAAACATCATACATGCCTGGAAAACCAACATAATACACAGCGTTGTTGCACGGCCGATTTTGTCGGATACTACACCGGCAACCAGACGTCCGGCAGCGTTGCCGATCGCCATGATGGAGACAACCAGAAAGGCCATTTCACCCATGGAGGCCGAAGCTAGACCCTTGGCGCTGCCGATCACCATCAGCCCGGCACCGGAACCGACGAAGAAGCAGAGCCACAGGGTGTAAAATTTTCCGTTGGTGAACAGTTGTGAAGGCTTGAGATCGGGAACCTTTACCGCAACGGCCTTGGCAGCTGTTTGTTTGGCAGCCGGATCCGCAACATAACCTTCAGGCGGGTTGGAAATCAGCATTCCCAAACCACTGACTACGATCGCAAAAGCAATCCCGAAGTACATCATCGACTGCTGCAGACCGAATGAAGCCAGCATATATTTAGCCAACGGGGCAATATAAACGGAAGCCAGGCCAAACCCGGAAACAACGATCCCGGCAATCAGACCGGTCTTGGCTGGAGAAAACCATTTCAGTGCCGGTGGGGTTGTTGCCGAATAACCGAACCCGATTCCGGTTCCCGCCAACAGACCGAACCCGACCACCCAGGCCAAGTAGTCGGTTGTCTGGGAGATCCAGACAAACCCGGTACCGACCAACAGGCCACCGATGGCACAGGTCACCTTGGGGCCGAATTTATCCTGGCATTTCCCGGCCAGAATCATTGCTGCGGCAAAAGCCAGACAGGCAACGGCATAGGGGTCATTGACGCTGGCGGCATCCCAGGCAAAAGCACCTTCACCACCCGCGGCAATCGAATCGACAATGGCACCCTTGAAAATACTCCAGGTGTACAGAATCCCCAATGCCAGGTTGATCCCGAGACCGGCCAGCACGACCTGCAGGCCGCGATTTTTGATTTTTTGTGGTTGCATGGTAGTTTTCTCCTCTGTTGATGTTTCATTTGATTGATAATTGGACATCACGTATTTAAGGCGATAAGACAATGGCCACTTATTGTTGAATTTGATCTGAATAGGGGAGCGGTTCGCGTGATGGCGCGGCGATACCAAAGGGGTTGATGGGGTTGATTGTTTGGATATTTCAATACTGTCGAGCTGTTCCAGGACTTCCGGATGACGTTTGGTCAGTTCTTGAAATTTGTCGCACTTCTGATAACGGGAGGAGCAAAATTGGGACATTGCGACAACATCATATGGAGATATGTAGTCTTCACCCACATCACAGAATTTTTTAGCGTGATCAAAGTAGGGACATGTCGCCATGGAACTCCTCCTGCCGTAAGAATGATCTTGCCCCCTCTTATCGCAACGAGCATGCCAACCGCAAAAAATATATTTTCCTTATAATTACAGTGAGTTACGGGTTTGTGGATTTTTCTTATAGATGGAGTTTTTCGCAGATCTGCAAAATGATTTTGTTCTATTGATGAGGGTTTTTGATGGGAATAGAAAGTTGTTTTGATTGTTAATTATCTGATTTTATTCGTTTTTTTTGTGAAAAATCAGAGTTTTTTTAGCGAGATAAGAAAGGTTTTGCATTTATGGAAAAGGGTTTTAGCGTTTTTCGCAGATTTGCAAAAAAAGTTCCGGGAGGGTGTCGCCACATTACCCGAATAGTCTGCGTTCAATCCTCTTCAGGATTCAGCAACTGTGGTGAGCGCGGGAGCTTGTTGATCTGTTCAATCGGTTCAATCTCTTTGCTGCTGCCGGCACCCAATTCCTTGAATTTTCGTGCGCTGACCAGCACCCGGCTGTCAAGGGACGCCATCCCCTTATTGTAGCTGTCGACAGCCTTTTCCAGTCCTTTGCCCATCTGACCGAAGTGTTGCATCAACGTCGCCAGTCGGTCGTAGAGTTCCCGGCCCAGTTGGCTGATTGCCGCGGCGTTTTCGGTCAGCTGTTCCTGGCGCCAGCCGTAGGCGACCGATCGCAGCAGGGCGATTAATGTCGTCGGGGTTGCCAGCAGAACTCTCTGGTCGACACCGGCCTCGATCAATCCGGGATCTTGGGCGAGGGCGGCGGAAAAGAAGGTTTCACCCGGCAGGAACAGGACGACAAACTCGGGAGATGGCTGAAACTGCTCCCAGTAGTTTTTTGCCGAAAGC
>JADFVC010000024.1 GCA_015222355.1 Chloroflexota bacterium
AGCTGTTTCAATATCGCCCGGATGATCACCCTGATCGGTGTGCCAAAACTGATTCAAAAGCTGGCCTATTGAGGGAGGAGTCTGCGATTTCCCGAAAAATAATATCCATCATTACTGTAAAACGAAAAAATCCGCCGGGCTGTGGATAATCACCAAATAGAAGATGAGGTCCGCCCTAAAAATCACCAAATACAACACGTCAAATATGGATTACGACACAGCCTGACTGTACTGCGTTCTACGTTACCGAGATCGCGCCAATGTTGGCTTGAATAGAGTTGGATGCTATCTTGGGAATAGGCAATAAAAAAACGGCCTTTTCCATGTGGAAACGGAAAAGGCCGTTTTGAAATTACGACTATTTATCGAACGTGCCTCGGATTAGGCGCCGATGGCTTTTTTAATCCACGGAGTCGTCGAGGATTTGGGCCGGGTGATCGGCATGCCCATGGCACGGGCGATCACCGCCTGCGAGCAGATACCCATCGCACGCGAAACCGAGAACAGTACGGTGTAGTATGGGAACTCGGCCAATCCATAATGATAAAGCATCGCCCCGGAACCGGCGTCAACGTTGGGCCATGGATCCTTGATCTTTTTAATCTCTCTCAGCACACCGGGTACGACGTCAAAGACTTTGGCCACAATCTGGAAGACCTCGTCGTCGGCCAGGTATTTTTTCCCGAAGGCCAGGAAAGCGGTGTACCGCGGATCGGTTACCCGCAGTACCGCGTGCCCGTAACCCGGAATTACTTTGCCGGAATTCAAGGTTTCCCAGGCGTAATCTTTGAGTTGCTCATCGGTCGGGACGCCGCCGAATTTTTCCCTGGTGTCCAAAACCCAGCGCAGGCATTCCTGGTTGGCCAAGCCGTGCAATGGGCCGGCCAGGCCGTTTAAGCCGGCGGAAAGCCCGTAATACAAATCAGAGAGCGCGGAAACTACCGTGGCACCACTGAATGCCGACACGTTACCCGATTCGTGGTCGGAATGCAGGACCATGTACAACTGCATGAGCTTCTTGAAGGTGCCTTCCGGGTCGGGCAAACCCAGCATATGTGCATAGTCAGCGCCCCAATCGAGGTTGGGATCGGAGTCGATACGTGGTCCCTTGTTGAAACGCAGGCGGTAAACACCGGCGGCAATGGCCGGGAGTTTGGCCAGGATGTTGAGGCAATCTTCCAGTGTTGATTCCCAGTACTCAGTCTTCTTGACGCCCGCGTCGTAGGACTTGCGGAATTCCGACTCTTTTTCCATGCACAGGATGGCGGTGTCAAACATGCACATGGGGTGTGAATCGGCGGGCATGGCTTCCAGCACGTTCCAGACGTAGTCGGGAACCTTGCCCCGTGCTTTCAAATCGGCTTGCAGGGTTTTCAGAGATTCAGCATCGGGATACTCGCCGATCAACAATAACCAAAGGATTTCTTCCGGGAGTTTTTCGGTCAGGTCTTTACAGGGAATACCCCGAATGACCAACCCGGTATCCGGCGATACTGATGAGGTATCGCAGACCAGACCCCGAACACCACGCATCCCACCGTAGGCCTGGCGTACGGTGACTTTGGACAACTCCTTGTCACCATGTTCCTTGACCAGCGCGGCGATTTCTTCGCGCAGGCCAGGGATCTGTTTCGCCAGAGTTTCTTTTAGCATTGCCATGTGTTTCTACTCCTTTTAAAACTTTATGTCGCGACATTGCATATTCGACAGTTTCAGTTTCGATATCAGAAAGTCGTTCCGTTGCAATTTCTTAGCGAGAAACCGCCTGCAACCTCAAGGCAACGTTCCCGAGCAACACACCGTTTTAAGAGCCGCTCGTGAATATTTTAACTTTCCTTAAAAGGATTTTACGAAGAATAATGCATCAAAGTCAAGCTGTTCCGGCAAGATTTGCCCCCCGGTTGGCAAAATCCAGCATAAGATGATATCAGGTCGCTGATTGCAGGATGTGAGCGCGGCAAACGCAGTCGAGCTTTCTTCCCCTCATTACCAACTTCCCCACTTGGCCACGTATTACTATGTTGTTTGGCGGTGGTATTGGCAGAAGTGAAACTGAGGGAGGGATATCTGGAGGAAGAAAAATATAGAGTCATTATTGTCGGTTCAGGCCCGGGCGGCCTGACTGCGGCCATTTATGCATCC
>JADFVC010000192.1 GCA_015222355.1 Chloroflexota bacterium
AAATTATTATGCTTGAGGTCAAGGAGGTTGATCCGCTTTACATCCGGCGTAAAATTGGCATGCTGAAAATCCTCGCCCTCTTGGAGCCGGAGAATTACGGGCTGTTGCAGCGCATCGGCATTGCCTGTTTTGAGCTGGCAATGATTTACACTGAGCTGATTAACGTGCGGCGCGAGTTGGCTGCGGCGCGACTTTGGCTGGAAAAGGCCAGGCGAAAACTCCCGGAAGAGATCGGCACATTGAATTATCTCGGCCAGGTTTGCTATTTGACCGGTGCTTATCCACAGGCCAAATTGTACTGGCAGATCATGTCTGATAAGCTTGATGACGGTGATGCCAAAGTCGAATTGCAACGTCGCATTGAAAAAGTTGCCTCCGGGCAACTGCCCGGACAGCCTCTGATCGACAGCCTTGAAGCCATCGGCATCGCCATGGAACATTATCATGTCGAGGAGTACTCGGAAGCCTGTATGATCATGGAACGCTTAGAAGAAGAAGGTCGTTTGCCTGACGAACTGCCCAACCCGGAATTTTTCTACTTTCTCGGACTAAGCCGAGAAAAAAATACAGATTTGGCCGGTGCTTTTGAATCTTATACGAAAACACGGGAACTTGATCCAGCGCATCAAGCCGCCCAAGAAGGCCTGGACCGTGTCACCGATAACCATCGGGAGTTGTCATGAGTGATGTGCATTTTGCCGATATTCTCTTGATTCTAATTGTTTGCCTGGTGATCTGCGTGATCCTCATCCTGGTTCATCGTGGAAACAAGAAAGCCTCCCGGGATGGTGTTGATCCGGCAACAGACAAGACCCCCTCTGCGCAAAGAAGAGTCGTCGGAAAACATTGACAGTGAATGAACTTAGCAGTATATCAATGGCGATTATCACCGCCCGTCCAGGCATCATTGTAACCCACGTAGGAGAAGACAAATGAACCCACTCGCTGTGGAACTCAACGACCAGATCAAGGCTAGCAATCCGTACGTCCTCGACATGCTTTCCGACCTCGGCAAAAATCTTTTCTTTCCGAAAGGCATTTTGACCCAGTCGGCCGAAGCCAAGGAAAAAGCTCACAAGTTTAATGCGACCATCGGCATTGCTACAGAGAACGGTGGTCCGATGTATCTACAGTGCATTCAGGATAAACTACCCGGTTTTGAACCCAAGGATATCTATCCTTATGCCCCACCGGCAGGCAAGCCGGAACTGCGTGCCCTCTGGCGGGAAAAGATGCTGCGGGAAAATCCAAGCCTGCAGGGAAAACATTTCAGCAATCCGATTGTCACCAATGCGCTGACTCACGGGCTGTCGATTGTCGGTGACATGTTTGTCGGGGCAGGGGATCATCTGGTGTTGCCGGAAATGCTCTGGGGTAACTACAACCTGACTTTTGGCGTCTGCAACGGCGGTGTGGTCAAAAAATACAAAACCTTCACCGAGGCCGGTGGCTTCAACGTTGACGCCTTCAAGCAATGTCTCAAGGAAACAGCGGCAGAAAAAGGCAAGGCCGTTGTTATTCTCAACTTTCCGAATAACCCGAGCGGCTACACTCCGACCGTGGCCGAAGGTGATGGTCTGGTTGCCGCAATCAAGGAGGTTGCCGAGGAAGGCTGCAACATTGTTGCAATTACTGACGATGCCTATTTTGGTCTCTTCTACGAAGAGTCTCTGAAAGAGTCCCTGTACGGCAAACTGGCGAACCTGCATGAGCGGGTTCTGGCGATCAAACTAGATGGTGCCACCAAGGAAGAATTTGTCTGGGGATTTCGCACCGGCTTTATTACTTTTGCCGCCGGCAGCAGCGAACCGCAAGCCGAACTGCTGACCGCCCTGGAAAAGAAAACCATGGGTTTGATCCGGGCGAAAATTTCCAACTGCCCGCATCCGTCCCAGACCTTTGTGATTGAAGCCCTGAAATCACCGGACTTCCTGACGCAAAAAGAAGAAAAGTTCCAGACCATGAAAGGTCGTGCGCTGAAAACCAAAGAGGTCCTCAGCGGTGATAAGTATACAGCTGCCTGGAACTATTATCCTTTTAACTCAGGATACTTCATGTGCCTGCAACTAAAGCGGGTTGATGCTGAACAGTTGCGTGTTCACCTGCTCGACAAGTACGGAGTCGGTGCTATCTCAATTGGCAAAACAGATTTGCGGATTGCTTTCTCCTGTATCGCTGAGGAAGATATTCTCGAGTTGTTTGAACTGATTTTCCAGGCCGAACAGGATCTGGCTTAAAACTTAACCCTGACATTGAAAAGACTCGCTTCGGCGGGTCTTTTTGATTATGAAGCATGAAAAATCTACCACAGCAAATCGATCAACTGATCAACGATGTTCCGTCTCTCAGGTCGCTCATCGATCTAGCCGAGGAGATGGGGATAACCACCTGGCTGGTCGGCGGAGTATTGCGCGATCTGCTGTTGGAAGTCCCTATTGCAGATATTGATCTGGTGACAGCGGCAGACCCGACACCGCTGGCAAAAAGCTGGGCGGCTCGTAGCGGTGGTCGCTGGTTCTGGCTTGACCGCGAACGCAAGCAGAGCAGAGTGTTGTTGCCCAATCGTTTGACGGTCGATTTTGCGCCCTTGCGTGCACCCACTCTTGAAGCGGACCTGTTGCTAAGAGATTTCACGATCAACGCCCTGGCCTTCAAATTCAGTCACTCAGCAACCGACAACGCTCTCATCGACCCACTGAATGGCCGTCATCATCTGGTAAAACGCGAACTGCATGTCACTTCACGACAGAGTTATGTCGATGATCCGTTGCGTATGTTCAAGGGAATTCGGCATGCGGTCACACTTGATATGCAGTTGTCTGAAACGACAGTTGCCCAGATTCAGGAATTTTCCCACTTGATTGAAAACGTGGCCGGGGAAAGAATTCGTGATGAATTGGAAAAAATCCTTGCTGCGGAGCAATGCTTTAGAGGAGTCAGACTCTTACAGGAAACCGGACTGCTGAGAGTGCTACTCGGCCCGGCGAAAGGTTCGCTGAACGCTGAAGTGATGAAAGCCCAGCTTCAGCTGGAGCAGCAGATGGCACAGGTCCGGTTAGTCGTTGGCCTGGAGGAAGAGGAGCCGATTCGAGAGGAACCCTTTTCGCAACACAGCATCTTTTTTCTCGCGGCATTGCTTGCATATTATCAACCTCAGAACCTGCCGGATATTTTACACCGTAAGTTGCGGCTCAGTCGACAACAGCAGAAACTGATTCTGGCTTTACAGCAGACCCCGAGTGAACACTGGTTCAGACTGGCCGGGCAATTACCGACAGGCCGTCGGCAAGCCCTGTTGGTCGAACAACTGGGGTATATGCCCGATGAACAATTGCTTTATCTCTCCGTCTCTCCGAATCCATTGAATTTCAATAAAGCCATTGAGTTGCAGGAGTCTTTTTTAACGCACCAACATCTCGGTCGGATTCCCGATATCCTCTCTGGTCAGGAGCTGCAAAAGTTGCTGACAGAGATGCCGGTTGAAGTAACCAGCTTTTTCTTGAAACGTATCAAAGCCGCTGAAATTACTGGAGAAATAACCGACAAAAATGACGCGCTGCAATGGCTCAAGAAGAAAATAACTGATTGACAAAATTGAGTATCAGTCACTATACTGCGCCCCACGCATGCGGGAATAACTCAGTTGGTAGAGTATCAGCTTCCCAAGCTGAGAGTCGCGGGTTCGAATCCCGTTTCCCGCTCCAGTTAAAAAAAGGTCAGGTCTTGAGATCTGACCTTTTTTTGGTTTCATCTCGTGTAGCTTGAGCAAACTCAATAAAAGCCAAACGTAGACTTGACCCCATTTGCTTCTGGACAGTGGTGGGGAAAGGGATTAAAATTATAATCGTTCGAAAATGGAAATTCTTTTAAAATCTATTTAAGGGAGGAAAATGTGAGAGCTTTTCTGATGGTCTTTTTAGTGTGCGGGTTTTTGCTTGCCGGGTGTGAACAGGAAAAGGTTGCTGTGCCGACCCTGGAGCAACCAGCACCGCAGGTCAAACCTTCCGTGGAGCAGCAGGTAAAGGAATCGGCTGGCGAGGTGGTTGAGGTGGGAACACAGTTGCTCACGGAAACAGAGGTCGCTGAAGTCGCTGAAGTGCAGCTGTCGCAGACGCTGGTGATCGAAAACGACAGAGGGGCTGTGACCCTGACCCATGCCGATCATGCCGAGCGTTATGGTTGCCAGGGCTGTCATGGCGATGGCACCCCCGGTGCGTTCGAGCTGGGGAAAGATACCGCACACAGCATGTGTAAAGGTTGTCACAGAAAACAAAATGGCCCTGTACCGTGCAATGGTTGCCACAATAAATAGGTCATAACATCCCAACCAAATAATTCAGCCGCTTCTTCCACTGGAGGGGGCGGCTTTTTTTGGATTCGTGGTAAATGGCGGGTAAAGAATGCAAGCCCATTTTGCCCGACGGATGATAAGTACGGAGTCAGGTTTTGCGACACGACAAATCTGTGCTAACCTTACGGGGAGTTTAAGAATGGGGGGAGAGTCTTATTTCACTATCCTGAATTCACCACTTATGAATAAAGGTCCTGTCGCCAGAGGGTTATAGGGCTTTTTCTTTGCCTCTGATTCCGGATTTTAATCACATGCTGACTGCTCGACAAATCAAGTGCCCCCGTTGCGGAAAACCAACAGTGTGGAACGGAAATCCCCATCGTCCGTTCTGCTCTGAAAAATGCCGCTTCATTGACCTTGCTCGCTGGGCGAACCAGGAATATGCGATCGATGGCGGCAGGGCACCACAGCGTGAACGGGACGATGAATTCGATTATTGATGGCGTCGCAAAAAGTCCGACCTACTGCGTTGCAGCGTTTTTTCAGGACCTCGACATACTATATGTATGCTTTCACCCCTGAAAAACCACTACGTCTTGTCGGTCGAAATTTTTGCTTAGCCATCTCATGACTTTTTGCGAGTGCATCATTATTGAGATCCCGTCAAATAGTAAGGAGACGAAATGTATCATTTGACAATACAGACCCATTTTGCGGCAGCACATAATCTGCTGAACTACGATGGCGACTGTGAAAATCTGCACGGTCACAATTGGAAGATTGAAGTGACGGTGAAAACTGAGTCACTCGATGATGCCGGGCTCGGGCTCGATTTTAAGATCCTGAAAAAACACACCAATAAGATTGTGGATTCCTTGGATCATAAATATCTTAATGACTTGGAGCCTTTTCGCGGAATCAGTCCATCCTCGGAATGTATTTCAAAATTTATTTTCGACAAACTGAAGAAAGAATTGCACGAATATGATGTTGAGTTAGAAAAAATTACTGTCTGGGAATCGGATAATGCCTGTGCCAGTTACACCGAAAGCTGAAGCGAATTTGACAGAAATGTGCTCTTCGATTCAGGGAGAGGGGATTCTGGTTGGTTGCCGACAGATTTTCCTTCGTTTTGCCGAGTGCAATCTCAACTGTCGCTATTGCGATACCGATTTTTCCAAAACCGAATTCTGCCGGGTTGAACCTCTCTCTAATGCTGGACCGATAGAGTTGATCGCCAATCCGGTGGGACAGGAGTCTCTGCTTAAACTGGTTGACCACTGGTGCCGGGAAGCTCCCGGCGTCCATCATTCGATCAGCCTGACAGGGGGGGAACCTTTATTGCAGCAGCAGACCCTGGCTGAATGGTTGCCGCAGTTGCGCAAATTGCTGCCTATCTATCTTGAAACCAACGGAACACTGCCTGAGTTATTGGCGCCCCTGTTGGCACATCTCGATTGGATTTCGATGGACATTAAGCTTCACTCGCAAACCGGGCTGACAACGGACTGGGATGTCCATCGGCGTTTTTTGCAATTGGCCAACAAAAGAAATTGTTACGTGAAAGTGGTCGTGGGTGTCACAACTCCCGACTCGGAACTGCGGATGGCCGCAGAACTGATCACCGAGGTTTCAAAAAACATTCCTTTGATTCTTCAACCTGTCACGGTCGGTCATAAAGTGTCAGTCAGCCCCCAGCGCCTGATGGCAATGCAGCAGCGGGTCGCAGCGATTCATGAAAACGTCAGAATAATACCACAAACACATGTTTTTATGAACCTTATCTAGCATTAACAAGAAATGACTTTAATTGTTTCACGCAATCGTCAATGCTGATATCTGAATTGTCCCTGGAAGAATTTTCAGCGGGGCTAAAAAGACCCGAAGCGTTTTGATTTGAATAAACAGAAAAACTGGCCAAGTGGGGCTTGGGGAGATTCGGGAAAAGCGGTGGCAGCGAAAGGGGCTCAGTTGGAGACGTTGGTCGTGACTGCGCTATGT
>JADFVC010000193.1 GCA_015222355.1 Chloroflexota bacterium
CTGCCACAGTTTGCTGAACCATCGCGTGGCCCCATATCCTTACAACTGCTGTTACTGGGCGGCGTCTTTATCATTGCCACAATCCTGGTTTTCGGTGGTATCACCCTGCTGGCCGGGACGCTTGGTCCCTGGCTTAATCGGTCGGAAGAAACCCAGCGGGTCATGAACAAACTGGCGGGAACAATTTTTGTGGGGCTTGCCCTGAAACTGGCAAGGGCAGAGCAATAAGTTGACCAACCGGGCCGATTGTACACTCCGGGAGGGTGTCGAACTATCCGGGCCGCAGGCAGGAACAAAGTCACGAAACTCCAGGGTTTAAAACCACTCCTCCGAAACTTTCCATTCATGCAACAGGGGCCGCCCGAAACGGGCGACCCCTGTTAACAGCATCAAAACAATCGAGATGCTGGAAGCCTGTTACCAATCGATATTGAAAACCAGGTGCGGGAAACCTAAGAACAGTGCGGACCTGAAAGGCGCCGGTCTGACGACAACAGGTTTTGCATAGTAAGGGCGCCGCGCATCATGGCGTCGTTCATAGCGGTTAATTTGCCGTTTCAGCCGACGGATATCCCTCCGCTGTTCACGAACCTTGTGTTGCAAACGCTTTTAGGCCCGTTGATCATGCCGGGAAGGGTGACGATAATCATGCCGGGTTCCGTAACGATCCTTGCTCCAGGTTTTGACCTCTTTCACCCCCCTGTCATGATGGCGACCCGTGTCATGTGCTGTGGCCAGTATCGGCGTGGCTAAAAAAATCAGTCCGGCAATCAATATCGCTAATGTCGCTTTCATGTCGTCCTCCTTCTGCTAGAATTAATTCGCAGCGCTTATCCGCTGTTGACTTCACTCTACCGAATTCAAACGGCCGTTTCATTCGACATCGGCTCAAATTCAACTAGATGTCGTGTCATTCTTATGTGATTTCAATAAGTTAACCCAGGGAAAAACAGCCTTTTCGGGCATAAAAAACGGCTCTTTTTTCATTGTTCCAAAAAATGTACACTCGCAAAAAGTCATGAGATGGCTGTGTAAAAAATGTGCTGAAAAATTTTACCGAAACCACAGTTTTTTACCTGTCAGGTTACATTTCACAGACGTTTGGCTCTATACTTCACAGAGAGTCAAACAAGAATCATTCTTTGGAAGGAGGTTTTATGGCTGAGGAATTGGAAGCCGGCTGCGATCGCCCGACTGGAGGGCCTGTCGAAGAGCCGGAAGCCGTCGTTTCAGATGAACTCCCTGTTGCTCCCAAGGAGGAAAGAAAGATGATCATGGTCGGTCAAAAAGCCCCGGATTTTACCGCGCCGGGCTATCATAATGGTCAGTTTATCGAGGTAAAGCTTTCAGACTACTATGGCGATGGAAAGTGGGCTCTACTCTGCTTCTATCCGGGTGATTTCACCTTTGTCTGAGCGACTGAAATTTCAGCAGTTGCTGAAAAATACCCTGAGTTCCAAAAGCTCGATATCAATGTCCTCTCCATGAGCATCGACAGCATGTTCGTCCATAAAATCTGGAATGATGAAGAACTCTCCAAAATGGTCAACGGTGGCGTCCCCTTCCCGATGCTGTCCGACCCGGGTGGCAAAATCGGCAAAATATATGGCATCTACAATGAAAACATCGGCGTGGAAACCCGCGGCCGCTTCATCATTGATCCTGACGGAATTGTGCAAGGGTACGAAGTTCTGACTCCGCCGGTCGGCAGAAATGTCAACGAAAGCCTGCGCCAGGTGCAGGCCTTCCAACTGGTTCGCAACTCCAAAGGCACCGAAGCCACTCCGTCCGGCTGGAAGCCGGGCAAGAAAACCCTCAAACCGGGTGTCGATCTGGTCGGTAATGTCTGGAAAGAGTGGACGACCGATATGGCCTTCGATGAGTAATCAGCGGCCTTGAATACAATACGCCAAGAGGCTGTCCCGTTGCGGGACAGCCTCCTGGCAGTTCGCTTCCCTTATCCCTCAATCCGCAAGATGTAATCCCACTCTTCCTGATTCACCGGCATGATCGAGAGCCGGTTGCCCTTGCGCACCAGCGGCATATTTTCCAGAACCTCATAATTCTTGAGCTCGGCGAGAGAAATGACCCGCCTGGTGTGACGGAGATATTTGACGTCCACCATATACCAGCGCGGCGCCTCCGGGTTGCTTTTCGGGTCGAAATACTTGCCCTGCGGATCAAAAGCCGTGTGGTCGGGATAACCCTCGCGCACCACCTCCATCAGCCCGACAATCCCCAGCGTTTTACAATTGGAGAGGTAAAAGAAAACCTGGTCGCCGATTTTCATCGCATCCCGCATCATGTTACGTGCCTGATAGATAGAGCCTGTCCCAAAAAGTGAGTTTTTAGGCTGGCTGATTTCACCACAATTTGACACGTATAAAAAAGGCGGGTATCCGTCTGTTTTTGGGTGCTGCTCATGATTTTTCCTGGGGTTACAAGCGTACAAGGGGACGCGTACAAGGGGACGTAGTTGATAAATCCACATCCTCGGGAATCTACAAGCAAATCATTGGGTCCGGCCTGCAAGATTGCAAGTTGATAATTTGATGCTATCGTTATCCCATGGCACGTAAACCACGCACCCATTATCCCGGCGCGTTGATCTTCAGGAAGTTGATTTGAGCACCGCTGGTCGGAAGCGATTGCCGTCAGAAGCTCGGGTTTTGGTTGTTTGGGGTGTTCTGGAATTGAGTGATGCAACGTTAAATGAATTGGCAGTAAGGTTGGGTCGGAATGCTTCAACGCTGAGTTCAGCAATCAAGCGGTTTGACCGTCGCTGCTACAACGAGCCTGAACTTAAAGAAAAGATTGAGCAGTTGAAGAGGGAGATTGAAGTTGCAGTCTTGCAGGCCTGACCCAATTGACTCCGGAAGCGTATAGATTAAAAGAGCAAAATGGACACTATTGTAGACAGCAGTTCCAACACATTCTCGCTTGAGGGGCAGAAGAAAGACTCCTGCAGCCTTTTCATCGATGCCGGAATAAGAAATCTCAGGCTGCGGGTGATGGGGCCTGGGAGGGCTGTGCTCTACGATAGCGTCATTCCCAGTAACAGCGATCTCAATAGGCTCTTTTCCCAGCATCGAATCGAATGGGATTTCGGTTCAGGAGAGGATGCCCGGGTTTTCATTACCGGCAAGCTGGCAAGCACAGTAAGAGAGAGCCTTGGCTGCGGCAAGGTCATACTTCCCGCAGCCGTGTTTTGGCTGGCTGCGAGGGATCTGATTGATCTGCCTGAAAATGCCGCAGTGGAGTCCCTGGCGATAATCGATCTGTCCGCCTCGGGTTATCTATTGATCGGTATTGATCGCACAGGAGAGCTTAAGGATGACCTGCTGCTGGTCAATCCCCGTTGCGGTGCGGGTTCCGGCATAAATCTCGATAGCGTGCTGCAGAAACTGGCGGTAACCCGTGAGGATGTTGATGGGTTGCTGAGCGGTTATCTGGGTGATGAGGGGCTGGTACAGCGTGAGAAGGTGATCGTCCGTGCCGACCGCTGTGGAGTCTTTGCCTCCTCCGCCACTATTTCTGACAAGAACCAGGGTATTCCACTGGATGTCGCACTGGCAACGACCCTGAAATCGGAGGTGCTGAAGGCATGCAAGAAGCTGCCCAAAGGCTTCCAGAAGGTCTATCTCACCGGACGTATTTTCCGTTGGCAGTACACCAGGGACTGTGCCGCGGATCTTCTGCGGGCGATGGGCGTGCGGGAGATCGACTTTGATATAGAGAATACCCGGGTACTGGATGCCATGGGCAACATGGTTGAGCGAATTGGCGCCGATAATCTGGTTCAGCCCGATGATCGTCTGGTGCCCCAGAGTACTCCGGAAGAGTACCCCTCTTTTGGCGAACTGAAGTCTCGCTACGAGGTGAACGGTCATTATCTGCGCCTGCCGGATGATCCACTCCATCCACGCGCCAACGATGTTCTGGCACATCAGCCTGTGATCATAGGGCTGGATGTGGGCTCCACCATGGCCAAGGTGGTGGTGGCTGATTCAGAGACCGGTGACATCGTCTTTCAGTCAGCCTACAGCAATGCCGGCGATACCATAGAGACCATCAAGCAGGTGTTCAAGGATCTGCTTGGCACAGGTGTAAACCGGCTTCAGATATCCAGTATCGGTATCACCGGTTCTGCCAGGTATCAGGTGCAGCAGGCGCTATTGCACATCTATCCCGCCCTCAATGAGCGCGTCTCGGTTCTGGTGGAGAACTACGCTCACGCACGCGGCTCCATTAACCATGCCAGGCGTCACATCCGTCATCTTAAAGAGCAGGGGTTCAGTGAGGTCAATGAAGATTTCTGTATCCTGATCGACATCGGCGGGGAGGACACCAAGATCTCCACCATCGCCCTGGATCAGGCGGAGCTTTTCGACAATGCCATGAACCTGAAGTGTTCGGCTGGCACGGGCAGCCTGATGGATACCCTCAGCGCCATGTTCCATATCGGGAGAGTGGCGCAGGCCTGCGAAGAGGCGTATACCGCCCCCCGCTCCTTCGCCATCAATGCCACCTGTGCCGTATTTCTGATGGAGAACGCCAGTAAACTCCAGGCCCAAGGTGTGCCCCAGGGTCAGATTCTCGCATCGGCGAACTGGGCCATCGTGGAGAACATGGCGCGCACCCTGTGGAACCAGCTGGAACTGCCCACCAATACGGTGGTCCTGCTGCACGGGCAGACCATGCTCTCGGAGCCCCTGCCGCTGGCGGTGACCCACCGCCTGCACGCCTACCTGGGTGGCCCGGTCTACGCCCTGGTCCCGCCACAGCCGGGCCACCGCGCCTGTATCGGGCTGATTCGGACACTGATGCAGGCCTCACCGCCGGGCTACGAGGCCATCTCCCTTGCCGATTTCATGGAGACCCGTTTCGAAAAACGCATCATCCTCTGCAAGGGGGCTGCCTGTGGTGACTCTTCAGCCCGCTGTAACCGCTGCTCACTCAGTTGCGAGGGGAAGTCGGGTTCCAAGGTCTCTTTTTCGCTGGGAGGATGCAGCGCAATCAACGAGCTGCTGGGACAAACAGGCAAGGGCAAGAAAAAGATCAAGCAGTCCCGGGATGCCTACAAGGAGATCTGGGAGTACATCGACAGCCATCACCCCAGGACGGAAGATCCCAAGCGGCTGGTTATTCCGCGCAGCTTCGCTGTTTCCGAGTGGGCCCACTTCCTTGCCCGCATATTCGAGCGGCTGGAGATCCCCGTGCATGTCGACAATGTTCGTGACAGTGACCTGATCGATGCCCAGCCTGACTTCAATATCGACAGCTGTGCGCCACATATTGGGGCCGTGGGCCAGTTCCGTCGCCTGGCCGCCGAGCCCCACGGGATAATCCTGGCACTGCAGATCGAGACCCTGCCGGCCGATGGAAAGAGTCGCGGCCTGACCTGCACCACCAATCAGGGTGGTGTGGCCGTGGCCAGCAACCTCGCTGGGCTGGCCCATCCGGAGGCACGCTTTCACCTCACCCACCTGAGCCTCGAGTGGCTGGAGGCCGATTTCATCTGCGACCAGCTGGTTGGCAGACTGGAGCCGGTATTCCGCTTCTACGGCATCACACCTGCTCCCTCGGCGCTGCTGGAGGCGGTTCAGGGGGCCCTGGAAGACCACCTTCAACTGCGGCGTGAGGTGGCCGACCTCGCCGCGGAACTGGCGGAGGAGGCTTTGGCGGAGGGCCACCAAGTGGCGATCGTGGTCGGGCGTGAATACATCCTCAATCCGGGCATATATGACAGCCACATCCAACGGCTGCTGCGCGACAAGCAGATGGCGGCCATTCCGTCCTACGTCCTGGACATGGAGTTGGACGAAGATTATGGGCACATCTACTGGCGCAATCCGCATTTCATCCTCACTCTGTTGAGTGCCGTTGCCCACCGGACACTGCACAAGCGACTGCGCCACCCCCGCCTCAGCGATATTTTTCGGAGGATAGAGGAGGATCCGGCAGAACCCCTGCTGCCGGTGGTGCAGATCTCCACCTTCAGTTGTGGCCCGGACAGCATCATTGCCCATTTTGTTGCTGAGATCATGAAGCAACGTCCCTTCCTGCTCATTCAGTCAGATGCCATCATCAAGGAATTGGCGCACCTGGAAAACCGGATGAATACCTACGTCAAGCAACTGGAACAGGGGCTGCACAGCAAACTGCACATCGGGGGTGAAGGTCCCTTTGATGTGCGCACCCTCGACAGAATTACGAGTCAGGAACCCCTCAACCGGGAGACCGACGTTATCTATTTTCCCACACTGTCGGATAATCGGGCTCTGACGGCGGTTTTTCGCGGGGCAGGATATACCTGTATCGATAATTACGATGATGAAACCTATGATCTTGAGAAACTGGTCAAGGATGGCCGTAAGATCGCCGGTGATGCGGTCTGTGCGCCGCTGGCAAGCATCTATGCCGACTTGGTTCGGGGGGTGGATGATTTTGTCCGACGGAAGGAGAATAACGATCCCCTGGTGGCCGGAAAAAAACGGCTGCTTTTCTTTGACAGCCAGGGTTCAGGACCCTGTCGCCAGGGACAGTATCCCAACACACATAAGGTCCTGTTCTACCAGTCTTCAGGCGGCCAAAAGGGAGATGCTGCGGATGGTGCGGCCTGTAACGCCCTGCCTGGCGGGGGAATATTTCAGTTCCTGGCCGCCAATGAGAGCGAAGGATATGACGCCGGATTCGAGGAGTGGGTGCTCCTTCGGAGTTACCAGGGGGTGATCCTTCAGGGGGTGCTGCGCGATCTTATGTTCCAGGGAGGTGTCGCCTGCCAAGACTACAACGAGTACCAGCGTTTCATTGCCGACTTCCGCAAGCTGAAGGCGGAGATTTACCGGCTTCTGGAGTCATACCATGGGCCCGGACCTGTTGGAAAAAGGGTGTTGAAACTGTTGGGTAACGACAGCTGGCTCGCCATCCCGGCAAAATACCTCCTGTATCGGATTCACGCTCATGAGTTCAAACGCCCTCTCAGACGCTTTGCTTCAAAATGGAAAGTCCAGCAACCACTGCCGGATGATCCGCTCAGCATCTGGATCTCCGGTGAGGGCTATATGCGTGTGGCACAATCCGAAGA
>JADFVC010000194.1 GCA_015222355.1 Chloroflexota bacterium
GATAAAGAGATAGGCTGCGCCCTTAAAGAGTCCTGCGGTTTTTCGTTGGTCGCGGATACTGATCGGCATGACCCAGCCGAGAGCTGCCCCACTGACTGCCCCGCCGAGATGAGCAGCATTGTCGGCGCCGATGAAAAAGCCGAAGATAAATGCCATGACCGCCCATTGGAACATAAAGTTACGGCGTTGAATGCCGATGGCACCACCGATTCGGTGATAATAACTGACGGAAAAACCGATCAGCCCAAAGATCGCCCCTGATGCACCAACAACAGGCACATGAGGGTGCCAGAAGAAGCCGGCAACCGTGGCGACGATTGTCGTAAGGCTGTAGACTGACAGTACGCGGGTCCAGCCGATTTCTGCTTCAAGGAGAGGACCGACCTGATAAAGCACCATCATGTTGAATCCAAGGTGAATAATCCCGCCGTGCGTGTAGGCGTAAGTCAGGCAGCGCCACCATTCGCCATTTTCCAGAACCAGTGGCCAGAACTGAGCCCCCCAATGCAGCAATAATTGCGTCGGAGGATTGAGAATGGTGCGCATGCCGAGGCCCAGTACCGTGCCGTGCAGTACCATCAGGGAAAAGAGGATCAGATTGCTATAGATCAGCACCTGCACCAGAGAGTGGCCACTCAGGGGATTGCGGATAAAGAATTTATTCTGCCGATAATAAGCGTTCAAGTTGGACTCCTGTCAGGATGAAAAAACTCTCTCCACCCTAACGTAGAAAAAACCATCCGGCAAGTTATGTGTGCAGAATTGTGGCTCTTCAGCAGAACTGATACGCGAAAATTCTTGCAAAGATGTTCAAGGGAGGATTCAGTGAAATGTTTGGTTTTTGGCCGCAACCATTGCTTCTTGGGTTGTTCGCAAAGGATGAACTCGAAAAGAGCAAAATCCGGGAAGACTCCGCTGCAACGAAATAGCAGTAAAAAGAACGGACTCACAAATTATTGCTGAGCCCGTTCTTTTTACGCAATGCAATCGTTGGTCAGTTTTACTTGGTTTTTTTCAGGTACTGGTAGTAATCGGAGTCGGTTGAAATGATCAGACGAGCATTCTTCCGGATCGATTTTATGTACGATTCCATGGTTCTTGTGAAAGCATAGAACTCCTTGTCCTGATTATACGCCGCTGCGTAGATTGCCGCCGCTTCGGCATCGGCGGCCCCACGAAATTCCAGGGCTTTGCGGTAGGCTTCCGAGCTGATTTCTTTCAATTCCCGCTGCATTTTGCCGAGAATTTCAGCCTGTTCCCCTTCACCCTCAGAGCGGTACTGAGCGGCAACCTTCTTACGCTCATTGATCATCCGTTCGTAAACCCGGGTGCGCACCTGTTCCACATAGTTGATGCGCTTGATCTGTACATCAAGCAGCTCGATCCCGTATTCGGGAATGCTGGTACGAGCCTCTTTAAGAATTGTGGCCAGGATCTCTTCGCGGCCCACCAGGTCCTTTTTGGCGATCGGGACCCCATCGACTTCAAATATTTCCTCAGTCGAGGAGACATAGTCTTGTCCGCGGACCAGTTCAACCAGCAAACGTCCGGAAACGGTGTCACGTACAACTGAATCGATGATGTCATCGAGTCGACCTTGTGCGCCGCGTTCGGTGGCCACGGTTTTGTAAAACAACAGGGGGTTGCTGATGCGCCAACGAGCAGTGGTATCGACCCAGATGAATTTTTTATCCTTGGTCGGAATCTGATTCGGGTCGCCATCCCACTTGAGAATCCGCTGTTCAAAGCGGATCACTTTCTGCACGAGAGGAATCTTGAAATGCAGACCGGGATAGATGATGACATCACCGACCGGTTTGCCGAACTGGGTAACGATCGCCTGCTCGGCTTCATTGACCACGTATAGGCCGCCCCGGCCAATCAGCATGGCGGCGACAATAACGATAAAGATAATCGGTGCTTTCATTTTACCCCTCCTTCCGGTGTTTTACGCAAGGGGAGCAAGGGGAGCAGCCCGCCACTGTCAGTATCCATGATGTACGTTTCTTCCAGCCGGGGAAGAATTTCTTCCATGGTTTCAAGGTGAATACGCCGCCGGGTGACCGTGGGGGCTTTTTTATATTCGGTCAGCAGGGCCAGGAAGCGGTTGGTTTCGCCACGCGCCTTGTTGATCCGTTCAACAGCGTAGCCTTGGGCTTCCTGCAGGGCTCGCTTGGCTTCACCACGGGCTCGCGGAACTTCGCGGTTGAACTGCTCACGCGCCTGGAAAATGAGACTCTCCTTCTGTTGCTCCGCCTCGTTGACCTCGTTGAATGCGTTCTTGACCGGATCGGGCGGGGTGACATCCTGGAACTTGACGGTGACGATCCGCACGCCAATGCCATATTGATTCAGGGTCGCCTGCAGATTTTGCTGAATTTCTACAGCCAGCGCAGCACGTGCCGTGGTGAGAACCTCGGTGACGTTGGCGTTGCCGATGGCTTTGCGGACCATCGCCTCACAAATGTCACGGATGGTTCCGACCGGATCCTGGATCCTGAAAATATATTTGAATGGGTCAGTAACCTGGAACTGGACGATCCATTCGACGTCACAGACATTGAGGTCACCGGTCAGGGTTAACGATTCCTCCTCCAGTCCGCGCTTGCTGAAAGTGGTGCGGACGCCGGGAGTGACGGTCCGGTAGCCGAACTCTTCTTTAAGAACCCGGCCGGTCGGTACCAGGTAGACCTGTTCGACACCAAAGGGGATTTTAAAGTGCAGACCCGGGTCCGCAAATCCGACAAACTTGCCGAACCTCAGGACCACCCCGGTTTCCTCGGTGTTGACCTCATAGAAGCTGCCGAAACCACCGATAATCAGCAGTATGACGATAATGATAGCTGGCAGCAGGCCTTTTTGCCGGTTGAATTTCTTCTGCAGTTGATCTCTGATTTCGATGACCTTTTTCTCCAGGTCTTCACCAGAAGGGCCACTTCCCCAATCTTGCATCTGATCCTCTTTTGTCTATGAAAGGGTGAATGTGCAACCATTTTCTGCGAAACTTTCACTTTCCGCAGGGCGTTATCTGTCTGATAAATATATGTATAGCAGTGTTTGCCGTCTGATGAAACGTTTTCGCTAAATCAATTCTTTCAACCAGCCGAGGGCGACAAAGGTGCCGAGAGCCGAACCGATGGACGAGAACAGGAAAACCAGCATAACCCTTGCGAGGCGATTTTTCCACCAGCCGTTAAGCGTGACCAGATCTTCTGCCACATGTTCCATGTCTCCGACGGTTGGCGGGGCGACCAGCGCCTGGACAAAACCGGTCACAAAACCGGCACCGATCGTCGGGTTAAGTGAGGTCAGGGGGGCGGCAACAAAAGCGCAGGCAATAGTGATGGGA
>JADFVC010000195.1 GCA_015222355.1 Chloroflexota bacterium
GCTCAATATTCAGAAGTGGTTTTCTGCGGCTATGGAGAACCGCTGTTGCGTCTCGATCTTATCAAGGAAATTGCCACTTGGTTGAAAGAGCAGAAGGTCAGGGTCCGGATTAACAGTGACGGGCAGGCAAACCTTGTTCATGGCCGCAATATTTTACCGGAACTCCAGGGGCTGGTAGATGCGATTTCAATCTCGCTGAATGCCCCGAATGCCGCCGACTACCAGATGCTCTGTCAATCGAGTTACGGAGAACAAAGCTATCAGGCTGTCAAAGATTTTCTCCAGCAGGCAAATCAATACATTCCGGAGGTGACAGCGACAGCGGTCACCTATCCGGGAATTGATATCGCTGCCTGTAAACAGGTTGCAGAAGAGCTGGGGGTGAAATTTCGCGCCCGCGAATATAACGAAGTCGGCTGAAATGAGAGGTTAAGCTGTCAGCATTTGCTTAGCCATCTCATGACTTTTTGCGAGTACATCAAAATTAACGCGACAGGAGAGAAAAATGAAAGTGACCATAGAGTTCTGCATGCAATGAAATTACCGACCCCAAGCTGCCGGTCTGGCAGAACTGCTGATGAAAAAATTTGCTGCCGAAGTTGAATTGATTGAATCACATGGCGGTGCTTACGAAATCACCATAGACGGCGAACTGTTCTTCTCGAAAAAAACTACCGGACATTTTCCGAATGAAGAACGGCTTGTGAAAGATATCGAGAAATATATCGTCTAGGAGGGTGTTGAAAAACAGTAAAAGTCTTTCCAGGTCGCCATAATGGATACACACAGCAACATCGGCTGAAGTAAGCCGGGGTCGCGACCTCAGCCTACTTAGGTGACTCCTCTTCCACAGGAGTCAGGGGAATATCACCAATCAGCTGTTCGATATTTGCCCGGTTTTTGCCAAAATCGACCAAGGCGATTAATTCTTTCGGCTTGCTGCACAGGGTCACCTGCAGTGCGCCGTTGTGCCGGGTGATCTCGATATCGATGATTTCGCCAAGGCTTTTCCCGCTGGGACCGACCGTGGCATGCAGTGAGTCGCTGCCCGACTGTCGCACAATCCGTCCGTCCAATCGCGTTGTCAGATTTTCTTTCAGCTGTGCCATCAGCGTTTCGGCGTCAAGGGCGCAATGATAGCGCCGTTGCTGAACGATGCTATCGGGTTTTTCAAGGTTTTTTTTCTGTCGTCGGTAGACAATAAAGGTGAGCAGCTGGGCAAATGATGCACCGAACAGTAAAGCGAAGATCAGCGCCAACGGCAGTGCCCGCTGCCACGGATTGTAGCTCAGGGCAATGGCAAACATCACCAGAGCGAAGGGGATGGCACTGGCAAAAAACAGTTTTAAAAAACGCTTCATTCTTCCCATCCTTTCAAAGTGTGACTCACCTCATGAGTGGATCGGCTATCGGAATTGTCGAGTTGCGGTAGATCTCCAGAGTCGCCAGCAGATTCTCCCCTGAACAAACGAACAGTGGCCGACAGCACTTTTTTTGATGCCGTGCCATAGTTTGGTCAGCAACCGCACCGGCAGTAAAGCAAAGTATGATGCTTTCGCAAAAAGCCTTGAGATGGCGTCGCAAAAAGAGCAATGGATGATTAAGCATGCAAGGTATACGGTCAGGTCTTGCAACACAACAAACCTGTAATTATCAGTTTCCAAACAGTCTATTCAAAGTCCCATTGAGAAGTTGCTTGATCGGCGCAGCGGTTCCCTCATCCTTCGGGACAATTTCTTTCAGCAAACGTTTACTGACCTCTTCTTTTATTTTACTGGTTGCCTGTTTCTGCAATGCCTTGCTATCGAAGCCGATTTTCGGACGAGTCACCGAGCCACTGATCTTCAACGGGAAGACGCCCCAGCCGTCTTTATCGGTCATGGCTTGTTTTAATTCGTCCCGAGCCCCCAGCTTCTGCATAAGTTCCGGAGCCAATCTGGCATTGAGGCTCATATTTAAAGCGCCATCGACACCAACCGTTCCTTCCGGCTTCAGTTTGGCTTTCGAACCATCCAGACTTCCGGTGAGTCTGGCCAAGCCATCCCGCAGGTCATAACGACTTTCAAGAGACTGGAAACTGAGAACCTTGAGGTCCGAACTCCCAAGGAAAACGGACAATTGCTCCAACAAGGGTGAGCCGCTGATTTCCCCTTGCTGGACC
>JADFVC010000196.1 GCA_015222355.1 Chloroflexota bacterium
CGTTTTACGACCTGTGACACCGCCAGCCTTACCGAACGTACCGATAAAGAGCAGGTACGGGTCTGCGGCATTGTTTCCGGAATCAAGGAACTGATGACCAAAAAGGGTGACCGGATGGCGTTCGTCACCTTGGAAGATTTGAGCGGCTCTGTTGAGCTGGTGGTTTTCCCGGAAACCTATGCGCTCGCTATGGATCTGCTGAAGGGGGAAGAACCCCTCCTGGTGAGTGGTGAACTTGATGTTGGTGAGGAATCCTGTAAAATGCTCGCCAACGAAGTTTCGTTGTTGCGGGACGTCAAGGAGACGATGACCGAGCGGATCCATATCCGCCTGACCACGCCGGGGCTGGATGAAATGCAGATGCGTCAGTTAAAGACGCTTGTGCAACGATATCGCGGCAACTGTGAGGTCAAGTTGCACATTGTTATTCCGAATCGGAGTGAAACCATCATCAGTCTTCCGGAACAGCTGAAAATGGCCGCCTCCGATGAGGCTATGGCCGATGTGGAACAGATTTTCGGCTATAATGTCATGAATTTCGAGTAGCCTCCGGGCTACCCGGGATCAATGTCCGAGAGCGGACAGGGAGTCAAAAAATGAATCACTATCTCGATTTTGAAAAACCGATCGCCGAGCTTGAAATCAAAATCGGTGAACTGCGCGAATACTCGACCGACAGCGTCGATTTCTCCAGCGAGATCATGAAACTGGAAAAGAAAGCAGACAAGCTGAAAAAAGAGATCTATGTCAATCTGAGTCGCTGGCAGCGGACTCAACTGGCACGTCATGCCAATCGCCCCTATACTCTCGATTATATCGAGCATATCTTCACGGATTTTTTCGAGGTACACGGCGATCGCAACTTTCGCGAAGACCCGGCACTGGTTTGTGGTTTTGCCAAAATCGATGGCAAACCCTGTTGCGTCATCGGTCACCAGAAGGGACGTAACACCAAAGAGAAGGTTTACCGCAATTTTGGCATGCCGAACCCGGAAGGTTACCGTAAAGCGCTGCGAGTCATGCAAATGGCTGATCAGTTCGGTCTGCCGATCTTTACTTTTGTCGATACTCCGGGGGCCTTCCCCGGTATCGGCGCCGAGGAGCGCGGCCAGGCCGAGGCGATTGCCCGCAACTTGCGTGAGATGGCCATGCTGAAGGTGCCGGTTATCGTGACCGTCACCGGTGAAGGCGGCTCAGGCGGCGCCCTGGCGATTGCCGTCGGCAACCGGGTGCTGATGATGCAGTATTCGGTGTATGCGGTGATCTCTCCGGAAGGTTGTGCGGCAATCCTTTGGAATGATGGCAGCAAGGGACCGCAGGCCGCTGAGGCCCTGAAATTAACCGCCCAGGATGTCGACAGCTTGGGGACCGTCATTGATGACGTGATCCCTGAACCGGTCGGTGGTGCTCACCAGGATCACAAGTTAGCAGCGGCTTCTGTGAAAAAGGCTCTGTTGAAGCATCTGGCGGAATTGGAAGAGCTGTCGGCAGAAGAGTTGATTGAGCAGCGTTATCAGCGTTTCCGGGCTATGTCCGAGATCGAAAAACCGGAAAAATAGGTTGCCGATGTTGTTTTTACGCTTACTGCAATTTGTGGCTGTGCTTGGTTTTGTGCCACTGTTGGCAAGTTGCGGAGGTGGGCATACGACACGGGTTATTGAAACCCCGGAGACCCGGGAACTGAAGGGCTGGCAAAAACCGTACGAAGTTGATGGCCGACGCTACCGGCCGTTGCGGGATCATCAGGGCTTTCAGCAGCGTGGGATTGCCAGTTGGTATGGGCGCAAGTTTCATGGGCGCAAAACCAGCAACGGTGAGATTTACGACATGTACGCCTTGACGGCTGCGCACAAGACTTTACCGCTCGGTGTTTACGTCCGGGTGACCCACCTGCAGAATGGTCGCTCGGTGGTTGTTCGGGTGAATGATCGTGGGCCTTTTGTCGCCGGCAGGGTTATCGATCTTTCTTATGTTGGCGCACAACGGTTGGGGATCGTTGATGCGGGAACAGCCATGGTTCAGGTCCAGGCCCTCGGTTATCAGCAAACCGATCGCGGGCAGGTCAGCTATCGGCCGCCATCCAGTTACGATATTGGTTGCTTTTCCGTCCAGGTTGGGGCCTTCTCGGTCGCAGACAACGCCTATCGTCTGGCGACCCGGCTGCGGAGTCGTTCCGGTAAAGCGGACGTGCAAACAGCGGTGGTGATCAACGGTCGACAGATGTACCGGGTGAGAGCCGGAGAATATCGCTCTCTGGAACGGGCGGAAAAGGCTGTTCTCGATTTCATTGCTGGAGGATTTTCAGGAAGTTTTGTCGTCGCCTTCGATTGAATTGCGACGCCATTCATGACTTTTTGCGCGTGCATTTTCTTTAGTGCAATAGGTTTTTTTCTGTCGGTAAATGGGCAAAAAATTCTGGAAATATGCTGTAGGTTATTGAAAATAGAAGATAGTTATCGGGAAGAATGCTGTTATTATATTAAATGTTAAAAAGGCTTGCTTTTTTGCTGTTGTCCTGCTAGCGTTCCGTTGTCTCAGAACCAGTTTGTGTAGATTTTGTACTGAATAAGGCAAATAGAACCGCACAGACCAAAATGGACTGGGCGGTTTTTTTATGGCTTGCAGTTATTATCTGCACCACGACAACTCCCGCAGGGGAACAAGTAAGGAGAAAAGAACATGGCAGAAGGTACCGTCAAGTGGTTTAACGATTCCAAGGGATTTGGCTTCATCGAGCAGGACAACGGTCCTGACGTCTTTGCCCACTTCTCAGCAATCAGCGGCGAGGGTTTCAAGTCCTTGGCTGAAGGCATGCGCGTCAGCTTTGACGTTGTAGAAGGCCAAAAGGGCCCTCAGGCAAGCAATATCACTAAGCTCTAAGATCGCTTGACAGTTTGTAGCGATACCGGCCCCGCGGAAAACCGCGGGGCTTTTTTTGTGTCCGGCAGGATATTAACCCCGTTTTCCATTATAATGTCCAGTATCAGTCCACTGACGAGGAAACGATGGATCTGTACCAACGTAAGCAAATTCTTGATGTTATTGAGACACTTTCCAGCGATTATCTGCAGGGGAAAGTAAGGGCGATTCGTTTGGCGGTCATCTGCCTGTTATCGGGTGGTCATCTGTTATTGGAGGACATTCCCGGGCTGGGTAAAACCAGTTTGGCTCTGGCTCTGTCGGGAATTCTCGATCTTGATTTCGGTCGCATCCAGTGTACCAGTGACCTCTTGCCGTCCGATATTACCGGGCTATCGATTTTTGACCGACAAAAGAACCAGTTTCGTTTTGTGAAGGGGCCGATTTTCAATAACCTGGTTCTGCTTGACGAGGTCAACCGAGCGATGCCGAAAACCCAGAGTGCCCTGCTGGAAGCGATGGAGGAACGACGGGTTACGGTCGAGGGGGTGACCTATCAATTGCCGGAACCTTTTCTGGTCATTGCCACCCAGAATCCGGCCGAACAGGTTGGTACCTTCCCTCTTCCTGAATCGCAACTGGATCGTTTTTTGATCACCACGGGGATTGGTTATCCGCCTCCGGATCTGGAGAAAAAAATCATTCAGCGGGGTAGCGTCCGTGAGGAATTGGAGACGATCCGCCCGCTGTTGGAGCGGGAGAAGATCCTGCAAACGTCCCGGTTTATCCGTGAAAAAATTCAACTGGGGAGCAAGGTCACCGATTATATCTATGCGTTGATCGAGAGGAGTCGTTCCCATCCGCAAGTTTTTTCCGGGATTTCTACCCGTGGAGGGTTAAGCCTGGCGGGGGCCGCTCGTGCTGAAGCTTATCTTGAGGGACGAGATTATGTGGTCCCGGAAGATGTTCAGCGGATCGCAGCCCCGGTGGTGGCTCATCGCCTGGTTCTGCGGCCTGAACATCAGACTGTACGTAAAGAAGAGGTGTTCCGATCGCTGCTCGTGGAAATTCCCGTTCCTATGGTTTGAAACTGACCCGGGCCGGAATCCTGTATATTGCCCTCACCCTGTTGCTTGGGTTCGCTGCTGTCAATACCGGGAATAATCTGCTTTATCTCCTGGTGTCGGCGTTACTCGGATTTATGGCCGTTTCCGGACTGCTTGGTCAGCGGAATCTTCAGCGATTGAGTGTGTATGTTTCCCCGCCCCGTGAAGTTTTTTCCGGGAATTCAGCAGCTTATGATGTTGAACTCAGCAACCATCGGCGCTGGTTACCTGCTTTTCTGATGAGGGTTGAAGTTGGTGCCGAGGGTGTCTTGTTCCCGTTGCTGGCCGCTCAGGAAAGTTCTCGTCAAGCCCTTTTGCTGACTTTTTCTGAGCGCGGCTTCCAATCCTTGCCGACCGTGCGGCTCACCTCCTGTTTCCCCATCAATTTCTTTGTCCGTTCCAAAAATCTGGAAATCAAACAGCAGGTGTTGGTGTTTCCCAGACCACAGATTGCGACTCTCGCATCGGGGGCAGGTGATCATCACCGGGTCGGGCATGATGCACTGACACAACCTGGAATTGATGGCGAATTACGGAGTATTGATAATTATCGAGAGACGGATCCGTTGAAGTCGATTCACTGGAAGCTCTCCGCCCGTCATGATGAGTTTAAGGTGAAGCGGCAAAATCGTTTTGCTGCTCCCTCGACTTTGCTGGACCTGCAAAATTTTGACGGTCCCCTGGAAGAGCGTCTGGGAAAGTGTACATTTCTGGTCGACCAGTTGGTTCGACAGCAGCAGGCTGTTGGTTTGCAACTTGATCGCCAGTTGATACCGCCAGGCCAGGGTGCTGCTCACAGACATAAACTTTTAACCGAGTTGGCGCTTTATGGTCAGCGTTGAGCGAATTTTACAACTGCTGGTTTACCTGTCGGCAATTGTCGGTCTGTTGCCTGTTCTGGTCTTTCTCGATGGGTGGGTTCTGGTAATTCTCGTGCTGGCTTTTATTGCCGGGATCAGCGGAGAGCGTCAGGGGCGGTACCTGTTGGGAGATCGACTGGCAACCGGACTGTCGATCGCATTTTTTTCATTTTTTCTTATGCAGGTGTCCCTGTCAAACCTGGTTGAACCGCTGATTCAGATGCTTTGTCTCCTGCTGGCGGTCCGTCTGGCAACAGAAAAATCACCTCGACATGTTCTCCAATTGTTCCTGCTGTCGACCATTGTGTTGGCCGCCTCCTCGATGCTGACTCTCGATATTGCGTACCTGTTTTATCTGGTGCTCATTGTTTTGCTGCTGACCATCGGTCTGGTTTTGCTCAGCTTTTATGCGACAGAACCTCGGCTTCGTTTCAATCGACGGCAATGGATCATGCTGTTGAAAGTTACTGTGCTTTTGCCGGTTGGATCATTGCTGCTGATGTTGGTCTTTTTTGTGATTCTGCCACGAACTCAGCTGCCGTTGTGGAATTTTCTGAACCCGAAGCCTGTGGCGAGTATCGGGATGGCCGATCAGGTTCGTCCCGGTTCCTTTGCCGAATTGGCCGAAAGTGGGCAAATTGCTTTTCGTGCCGAAACCGGCCGCCTGCCTGATCATGACATTTATTGGCGGGGGATTGTTTTAAACCGACTGGAAGGACAGGTCTGGAAACGTGTGCCAGAGTTGGCAGAAGAAAAACTTCTTGTCGACCCGGCAGCGGAAACACGGGTGACCATTTATGCGTCGCCGAAAGCAGACCGCTACCTGGTGACCTTGGATACCCCCCGTTCAGTCGCCGGAATAAAACACGATTTAGCTGCAGACGGGGTGGTGACCGGGCGCTGGCGGGATGCGCAGAAAATCCGCTACCAGGTTCGCGTTCAATACACTGCTCGCAGTCGACAACTTGGCCCGATTGACGAGTATCTGCAGCTGCCGGAGAAAATTTCACAGCGGCTACAGGCAGTCGCTGACCAGCTTGTCCAAGAAGAAAATTTTCGTGAAAAAATAGCGCTGCTGGAAACTTTTTTTCGGCGGCAACAACTGAGTTATGCAAACACCCGGTTGCCGCAGACCGACGATCCGGTCGATACTTTTTTGTTTGCAAGTAAGCGCGGTTACTGTGAGTACTTTGCTTCATCATTCGCTTTGTTGCTGCGACTTGCAGGGGTTCCATCACGTCTGGTCGGAGGCTATCTGAGCGGTGAATATAATCATTTAGGCGGTTACTATCTGGTTGGGGAGAATGCTGCTCACGTCTGGGTCGAGGCGCTTGATGATGAGGGTCTTTGGCAGCGAATCGATCCAAGCCGCTTGGCTGTCAATGCTGACCAGGCCCTGTTTCAGCAGAATCGTCAAGCTTTGGATTCTATCAGAGCATTCAATGATGCGCTGTTGCATTACTGGAGCCGTGTTGTCCTCAACTATGATTTGCAACAGCAATTCGGCACGCTGCGTCAAGTCGCGAGCCGGGTTCGCGATTTGCGAAAGATTGACCTCCGTTTTTTGCCCTCTCTGCTTTGGTCGAGTGCGATTTTTAGCGTCTTCGCAACTTTGTTTCTATACAGGAACAAAAGCACCCGGGCGGTACGACTGCTGCGGGCTTATCGCAAGCAAGTTGCAAAGTGCTGTGGCCTTGAAACTCTGCCTGAGAAACTCGGGTTGTTTGAGTTGGCTCGTTTGACCAATGAGCCATTATGTCATGAATTTTCCATGATCTACGGCGGAGCTATTTACCGTGACCGTGATTTGTCTGTTGCGGAATGTCGGCAGTTGCGTGCTATTATTTCCAGATTACGTCAGCAAAGAATCGCTATTCGGGTTGCATTGTCCGATGCGCTTGAGGATAATGGCTCTTCAGGGTGCTGATCGTTATGTATTTCGATAGGGAGAATAAAATAATGCCATATGTGCAGGTGAATATTACCAAGGGTGCGACCAACGAACAAAAAGCCGCGTTGGTTGAGGGAATTACCGATCTTCTGGTGACGGTTCTTAATAAGAACCCGACATCAACCCAAGTCATTATCAACGAATTTGAAACAGACTGTTGGGGGA
>JADFVC010000197.1 GCA_015222355.1 Chloroflexota bacterium
AGGATGAACAGCAGCGGTGCCCAGGCCCCCTGTGCTTCGAACCACTTCAGCAGCTGCAATACCTGTTCATGGACACCGTAATGAATTAACACGACAAGTATTGCGGCAACCAGCAGAATGCTTGATGCAATAGCCCACAGCGGTGACTTTATGCGGTAAGCAAAAACCTTCTGCTTCACCCGTTTGATTGATAAACCCATCTGAGCTCCTTGCACGAGAACCGAAAAGGTCGAAATTAACGAGATGATAAGTTAAAGAATATCATCCATTGCGTGGATGACAAAAAAAAGTACTGACAATCAGAAATTCTCTGTCTCTGTAGAGTCTTTTAAAGTTGGGTTAGCCCAATGAGTCAAGCCCAATGAGGTCAGGACTGCAAGATTGCAAGTTGATAATTTGATGCTATCGTTATCCCCTGGCACGTAAACCACGCATCCATTATCCCGGCGCGTTGATCTTCAGGAAGTTGATTTGAGCGCCGCTGGTCAGAAGCGATTGCCGTCAAAAGCTCGGTCTTTAGCTGTTTTTTTCAGGCTCCATGAAGAGGTGCGTTGCTATGCTTTTTATTGAAATCAGAACATGTTGCAGATTAATTCTTCCAGTTATAATCGTGGCCTACCTCTGCCTCCTGACAGTTCCGGTTTCGGCAGGCAAAATCTACAAATGGCGTGACAAGCAGGGACGCCTGCATTTCTCAGACTCGAAACATAACGTCCCTACTGAACTCCTGAATGAAACCAAAGAGTACCAGCCCGATTCATCAAGCATCACCGTGATGCCCGGCAGCGAACCAATCTCAGACAACGTGGCCAAAACAACCGACAGAGACAAGCTCCGGAAAGACAGCTTCTCCATCCCCTACGTATCCAGGGAAGGCTCAGCAAACCGGGTTATTATCAACGTGACCTTCAACGGCACCGTAACTGCGCCAATTCTCGTCGACACGGGATCCCCCGGACTGATCATTTCCGATGACCTGGCTCATCGACTCGGTCTTTTCGATAAAAACGGCAGCAGGCTGATGGTGCTCATTTCCGGCATTGGTGGTACGAAAACAGCGGCGAGAACCATCATCAATAAACTTTCGATCGGCAGCATTACAGAGGAATTTATTCCGGCCCATATCGTTTCAGAGAAGTGGGATGCCTATGCAGGGCTGATCGGCATGGATATCCTGTCGAGCTACACCCTTACCATTGACCCTGCCAACCAGCGACTCATCGCCAATGAAATTCCGGCGGTGCGGAACCGCCCTGCCGGTCGTGACAAGGTATGGTGGCAGGCCAAATTCAGGGAGTTCCGTTTTTACAGCGAATTCTGGGAGCAGCAGGTTATGCTGGTTGACAGAAGCAACTCCCCCTATTCCAGGCTGCCCCCAAGTGAGCACAAGAAGCTCAAAAGTTTTATTTTTCAACAAAGGGATGAAGCACAGGAGCTTTTTAGCAAATTGGAACGCTTTGCACGCTGGAGAAACGTTCCGAGGCATTGGCGTCGGTGAACTTTATCATTTGGCGGCCAGCAATTCCCGACCCATCCCCAAACCCGCAAAACAGGGGGCTTGCAACAGCATAAGAGGATATTCTATATTCGCCCCGTCAAGGAAAATATTTGTCTGTTTAATTTTGTTTGATGCACTCGCAAAAAGTCATGAGATGGCTAAGCAAAAATTTCGACCGACAAGACGTAGTGGTTTTTCAGGGATGAAGGCATACATATAGGTATGTCGA
>JADFVC010000198.1 GCA_015222355.1 Chloroflexota bacterium
CATCTCTGCTGATTTCAACATCAATGGTTCAAAACTACCGGGCATGAACCGCTGGTAGTGGTCAAGCCCGACAGCCTGCTAGAGTGCTGAAAAAGATTTTTCCGCCGCCTCAATTGTCCGATCGAGATCCTCAAGCGTATGGGCAACACTCATAAATCCGGCTTCAAATTGGGAGGGTGCGAGATTGATGCCATGATCGAGCATATTGCGGAAAAATTTGCTGAAAGTTACGGTATCTCTTTGCGCAGAATCGGCAAAAGAGGTAACCGGCCCCTGCTGGAAATAGGTACAGAACATGCCACCGACCCGCTGCCGGCAGGTAGCAACGGAACTCTGACCCGCAACCTGCGATAGTCCTTTTTCCAGGTAGGCACTCTTCTCTTCGATCTGCTGATAAAAACCTTCTTCCTGCAATAACCTCAGGGTCGCAATCCCGGCACTCATCGCCAGCGGGTTCCCCGACAGGGTTCCGGCCTGATAAACACCCCCCTCTGGCGACAGCGAATCCATAATCTCCCGCTTGCCGCCGAAAGCGCCAACCGGCAGCCCGCCGCCGATGATCTTACCCAGGCAAACCAGGTCACCACGCACGTTGAATCGCTCCTGAGCACCACCGTAAGCGACCCGGAAGCCGGTCATCACCTCATCAACGATCAACAGGATCCCTTCTGCGGTACAGAGCTCACGTAATCCTTCAAGAAAGCCGGGCACCGGCGGCACACAGCCCATATTACCGGCAATCGGCTCAAGGATGATGCAGGAAAGCTCACCCTTGTTCGCGGCGACCAGCTCTTTCACTTCAGCCAGATCGTTGTAAGTCGCCGTCAGGGTGTATTTGGCAAAATCAGCCGGAACACCGAGCGATGTCGGCACGCCGAAGGTTGCCAACCCGCTCCCCGCTTTGACCAACAGAGAGTCTGCGTGGCCATGATAGCAACCATCAAACTTGAGAATCTTGTCGCGCCCGGTGTAACCCCGAGCCAGACGAATAGCACTCATGGTCGCCTCGGTTCCCGAAGAAACCATCCGGATTTTTTCGATGTTCGGGTAGGCCTGACAGACCAGCTCGGCCAGTTCAGTTTCACGCGCTGTCGGCGCCCCGTAAGAGGCCCCGCCGGCAGCCGCCTGCTGGATCGCCTCGACCACCTTCGGGTGACAGTGACCCAAAATCATCGGTCCCCAGGAGCCGACATAATCAATATATTCGTTGCCGTCAGCATCGTAAATCTTGCTGCCGGCAGCCTTCTCGATGAAGATCGGATTGCAACCGACCGACTTAAACGCCCGCACCGGGCTGTTAACACCACCGGGAATCACATTTTTAGCTGCGGAAAACAGTGCTTCAGATTGCTGATGATTCATATTGAAACTCCCTGAAAAATGAGTGACTATTCCATTCTGCCAGTCTGCCAGCAGTTCGCCTTCGGGGTATCACAGACACCCCCGACTGTCAAGATCTGGGCGCAGCAATCGACGTGAATATGCCGATCAAAACCAAATTCGGAAAAACTTGTAACTGGTTATGCACTTTACTCAAGTTGGGCTCTGATTGACAGGAACTAAAACGAAACCCATAAAACTGGTTTAGCCA
>JADFVC010000199.1 GCA_015222355.1 Chloroflexota bacterium
CCTTGGCTCAGGTGTCGGTTCCGCAGCAGTTTCTGCGGCTTTTGGCTCCTGTTGCGCGGGAGTTTCCGCAGGTTCTTCCGGGGCGGCGTCTTCAAGTTCAAAAATGCTTGCCGGAACGACGAATTCAAGGAGACCGAGGTTTTTCTCAGCGGTACTCAGGATGCAGCTGGCAACGTAGTAATTGCCGGGAGGAAAAGGTTGGTCGCTGGCCGGATCAATTTTGGTCGGCACCAGTTCTTCAACGGTTTCTTTGATAAAACGGAGTGATTTTGAGTATTTATCAACAAAGGCTTGGGTGAAGACCCCGGCAATGATATTTGCCACCTCACCGAAGGCGTCGCTCAACTCGCCATCGAGCTTGCCGCCCTGAGCGTTCTCTTCGATCATCTCCTCCGGCAGCATGATCAGGGTGCCGCCGAGAATAATGGCCGAATCGAGTCTGGTCAGCAGGTAGCAAGCCCCCTCTTTGTCGCCACTGACCGACATTCGAGTGAACGCGGTTTTTTCCCGCCCGGGATCGCTGAAGAGGGTGTCTTTAGACGAGAGGAGAAATTGAATATCGCTACAGGTCAACTCCTGCCCGAGAAGAGCACCAATTTCTGTCGCTAGATTTTGGATGCCCGCTTTGCAGATGACATCAATGATGGCCCGTTGGTCCAAAGTGCCCTCTTCTTAACACGTGGGTGAGAACAGGGCCTAGTTGAGATTGTATTTCATCTCGACGAAGAAACGACCCTGCTCAAGGTCGAAGGGGATTATAACCCGATTACTTTTGGTTGGGGAAGATACGGTATAGGACTTCCCCGAAACTGTTGTCGGAATCGATAATCCGAGACGGACATTTTCTGCCGCAAAAGCTTGTTTTATCCCCCCGGCAACCATGTTGGCAATTTCACCGAGGGTATCTTTGACATCTTCATCAACTTCTTCAACATCCATGCCAAGCATTTCGCCGGTAATGGCCATCCCGACGGTGCCGGGACAATGGATGCTGAGCATGCCGGCAAAATCTCCAGTCAGACCGATCATTGCCGAGATATGGCAATCGAGAACCTCTTTTCCTTCTGTTAACGGGTCATCCGCGGAGATCTCCATGAAAATCATGGTGTTAAAGATCTCTTCGGTTGATTTAATGATTTTTTTAGCAAATTCCACAATAAATCCCACGGGGTATAACCGGGTGAAAAAAGAGTTAGTTTTTATCCGAAAACGGCCCTTTCCCGTGATCTCGGAGTCAATCAGCATGCTCACTTGTGCGGCGTACCGATGTACACTTCCGTGTAAACGCTTGATTTTCTTGATCTCACGAGAAATTGCTCGTTTCCCATATGAAAACTTCATCCTGCCCATCCGGAGTTTCCAGGTGGACAGGAGTTGGCTGGTCAGGTGTTTACTCAGTTCTGACTGATTTGCAGTTCAACGAGGAAGGTTTCCCCTTCGAGTGCAAAAGGAACTGTGACGTTTTCGGTATTGGCCAGGCAGTCAACCGAGTATTCTTCACCATGGATCGCTGAGGGCATCGACAGTTTGATATCGCTCCCTTTCGGGTCGAGGGTAGACTTCAGGCTGCCGCCCAACATATTGGCCAGTTCCCCGATGGCATCACAAACGTCTTCGTCAATCTCTTCGACATCCATCCCGAGAAAAGCCGTGGTGACAGCCAATGCGACCGGCTTCGGCAGATGGATGGCCAGTAGGCCTTTGGTCGTTCCGGCCAAACCGATAATGCCGGAAATACTGTCCTGCAGTATTTCTCTTTCGCGGCTGAAGGGTTCCCCGGGGGTGACATCCAGCATGATCATACTGGAGAAAATTTCCTGGGTTGAGTTGATGATATTTTGTGCGTGATCCACGAGTCTCTCCTTATCCCTGCCTGCTACGGCTGATATTTACGCGGGGTTGCCGGGGAGTTAGAGCAAGGCACCCAGGGTTTCGTTAATCAGATCGGGAGTGAACGGTTTTTTGATCGCGCCTTTGGCTCCATGGGATTTGGCTTCATCAATGATGTCCGCACCCGTCTCAGTGGAGATCATCACCACCGGGATGTCTTTAATTGCGGCATCTTCCGCTTTGGCTTTCAGGAATTCCAGGCCGGTCATATTCGGCATGTTGATATCACTCAGGATTACATCAACCTTGTTGTCAGCGAGGACATTCAAGGCTTCCTGACCGTCAGCGGCTTCAAGGATTTCGTCAAAATCGAGACCTGCCTGCCGCAGGGCGCGGGCGACAATTTTGCGCATGGTGTTGGAATCATCAACAATTAATACCGTTTTGCCCATTTTCGTTCTCCTTATGAAGGGTAAAAGTTCAAATAAATATCTACCTGTTCAGTCTTTCAGTGCGACCAGAGGGGCTCCGGTGGCGATTATCTGAAGCGGATCTTCATCCGTGGTCATCAGTTTCCAGATGACCGAATTTGGTTCCGGTGCCGGGAGTTTCCCTTCGCCAAACTCTGGCAGCCCGAGTCGGTAGGTTTGGTTGTCGGCCAAAAGGTTGGACATAAACAGCCCGCCGATTGTGTTAAGGAGTTCATCCAAACTGTCGTGTAACTGGTCTTCAGTGACTTCATCAACGTCCAGGGCGAAAATCGCCGTGGTCAGCTTAACCAGCAGGGTTTTGCTCATCGCCAGGTGGAGCTCTCCCTGTACCGGATCCATAATCAGCATGCTGGTCCAGACCAGGTCTTCGGCCGGGAGTTCATAGTTCTGATCATAATGCTCCATGGCCTCCACAAAGGCCATGTTCTCCAGTGTCTGGCTGACGGCCTGCTTCATTGCTTCGAAAAAGGGGTTATGTTCGATCATGCTGCTCTCCTTGAATTATCAGCTCAGTCCTCGAGGAAGTCCTTGAGGGCATTCATCATGACCGGAGGTGAAACCGGCTTGTTGATCACCTGGCGGGCTCCCAACTTCAAAAGTTGGGCTTCTTTTGCCGGGTTGCCGGCACTGGTGATGATGATGACCGGCAGCTCACAGAGCTTGGGGCTGGCCTTGACCCATTTGAGCAGGGTCTCACCGTCCATAACCGGCATGTTGAGATCAGTCAGCAGAATATCCGGACACTGTTCCTTGGCCGCGGCCAAGGCTTCTTTGCCATGCTCGGCTTCAACAATCTCGGCATCCCCGAGACCGATGATCTGCAGGCAGCGTTTGATAAACATCCGGGCGGTTGCCGAGTCGTCCGCGATAATAATTCGTTTCATCCTTTGTCTTCCCCTGTACTGGCAATGGATTGCTCGAGTTTGTCGAACTCGCTATCGACAGTCAGCATAATGCTTGCCAAGGTGTTCGGTGTCAGAGAGATGTAGTCGGTATAGTGACTGTCCAGACGGTAGCGCATGCTGTCGGAGCCGGTGCCGAATCCGCCCATCATGGCGATGTTGTCGCCCAGGTGGACAGCGTAAACCAGCGGCCGGAATGCTTCACTGGCTTCGGCCGGGGTGTGATGGTAAAGGATCGCTTCAGCCAACTCTTTCGGCAGTTGCCAGGCCTTGGCCAATTCAAAGCCAGCCCGGGTGTGATCGAAACCGATCAGCTTTTCTTCGGCATCGAGGTAATCGGCGCTGTCGTGTGAGGTGATCAGCTCGATTGCTTCCGGAGCCGAATCTTTCAGATAATCAGAGATCAGTGCCTTGCCGATGTCATGCAGCAGGCCGGCAGTAAAAGCCAGATCAGGACTGATCTCCATCTCTCCCTGGACAACCACTTCGCGGGCGGCGATGGCGGTTCGCAGATCATGTTTCCACAGGTCGCCACCGGCGGCTTCGTAGCCGGCCAGTTCTTTTTCAAATAGTTTGCCAACACAATCTCCCAGAGCGATACTGACGATGATCCGTTCCCCCAGGTAAGAGATGGCCCGATCGATGGAGGTGATTTCATTAATCAGGCCGAAGGCCGCAGAATTCACCAATTTCAGAACCCGGGCGGTTAACTTGGCGTCGGTTTTGACCAGATTGACGACATCCATCAGATCGTGGTCAGGGTTGGAGGTCAGTTGCAGCAAGCGGGAAGCACTGGCTGAAAGCATCGGGGAAGATTTGACAATCTCTTTGAGCTCGTCATGGCTGATAGTCTTCATAGGCGATTCCCCTAGAGTTGCCAGTTCGGTCGACCGGGTGAGCTGAGCGTCACCTGTCCTGCCCCGACTGAAATTGTGACCGTGCGGCTGAAATTCTTCCCCAGGTCCTCGGACACGGCGCCCATACCATATGCCCAGAGAATTTTCTTGATGGCCAGGGCATTGCGTTTACCGATCTGGAAAGTATCGTTCGTGTCCATAACATTTGCCCCGCCGCAAAGTTTGACCACCATTCCCTTGCCTTTTTTGTGGCAACCATATTTAGTCATTTCTGCCAACAGGGCCGGTATCGCCGTGTCGGCAAAATATCCCGGCTTTTCGGCGGCCTTGGCCTTGTTGATTGAAGAGTCGGGCAGAGCCACATGGGCCATGCCGACAGTTTTGGTCTTCGGATCGAGGAGAATGATGGAGACACACGATCCCAAGGCGAAGGTTTTCACATCGTCCGTGGGATTGTTTGATGCTCCGTAGTCACCGACTCCTAAGATGACTTGTCCCATTTATTTTTTCTCCGTAAGTAAGTCCAACAGGGAAGTGGAGATCTGTTCCAGTGGTACCAGTCGTTCCGCACCACCTTTTTCATAGGCGACTTTCGGCATGCCGAAAACGACCGAAGAGGCTTCATCCTGAGCAATACAGCGGGCACCCGCCTGTTTCATGGCGAGCATTCCCTCGGCACCATCCTGCCCCATGCCGGTGAGCATTGCGCCGACGGAATTGCGCCCTACCTGTTCGGCGACCGAGTGCATCATCACATCGACAGAAGGACAGTGCCTGCTGACTTTTTCCGTGCCCCCGCAGCGCACCTGGTAAAAACCGCCGCTACGGATAACTTTCATCTGCACACCTCCCGGCGCCACCAGAATCAGCCCGGCACGGACCCGGTCGCCATCAACAGCTTCCTTGACCTGCATCTGGCAGAGCTGGTTCAAGCGGTCAGAAAACATCTTGGTAAATCCGGGCGGCATATGCTGGACAATGACTACACCGGAGGTGGTTGCGGGGAACTTCTCGATAACCCGGCGGATCGCTTCGGTGCCGCCGGTCGAGGCACCGATGGCGATCACCTTGTCGGTCGATTCGGCCAAGGCCTTGGAGCCGACTGCGGTCGCCTGTGTCGGTGGGACGATTCGCTTCCCCTTCCAATGGGAAACGTTCGCCGTTGAGGCGATTTTAATCTTGGCGCGCAGCTCCATCAGCATGGCGTTCAGCCCGGCAGACACGTTGCTGGTTGGCTTGGCAACAAAATCGACAGCCCCGGCATCCAGGGCACCCATGGTAATCTGTTTGCCGCGCTGGGTCAGGGAACTGACCATGACCGTCGGAATCGGATACTGCGGCATCAGTTTACGCAGGAAGGCGACTCCGTCCATGCGCGGCATTTCGACATCCAGTGTCAACACATCCGGCTGTAGCTCGACGATTTTATCGCGAGCAATGTAGGGGTCGGATGCGGTGCCGACGACCTCGATATTCGGGTCCATCGACAATCCCTGGCTGAGAATGTTTCTGACCAGGGCAGAGTCATCAACAACGAGAACACGAATAACCCGACCCATCAAGAGCCTCCCTTCTGATAGAGTGCCGGCTTGAGGTATTTGTAGCGGGTCTGGCTGCGGCCGAGGGTTTCCGAATGGCCGATAAACAGGTATCCCCCCGGTTCGGTAAACTGGTGGTAGCGGCCGACCAGGGCATCACGGGTCGGCTGGTCAAAGTAAATCATAACATTCCTGCAAAAGATCATCTGGAAAGGTTTTTTAAAGGGAAAGCCGGTGTTCATCAGGTTAAAGCGGCGGAAGGTTACTTCGCGTTTAATCTTGTCGTTGACCGCCATTTCCCCGTCGCCGGCGGGTACGAAATATTTCCGCCGGAGGTTTTCCGGGAGTTGCATGACCCGGTCGGTGCTGTAGGTTCCGCGCCGGGCTATGGTCAGGGCGCGGTCGGAGATATCCGTCGCCAGAATCCCGGCATCCCAAGAGCTGTATTCACTGCCGAAATATTCCATCATCAGCATCAGCAGGGTGTAGGGTTCTTCCCCGGTTGAACAGCCAGCACACCAGATGCGCAGGTCTTTGCGGTTTTCCTGTTGCAGTTTCGCAGCGATGGCCGGTAAGGCCGTTTCATAAAAGTAGTCGAAATGATCTTTTTCCCGATTGAAATAGGTGTGGTTGGTGGAAATCAGGTCGACCAATTCACCCAGTGCTGCTTCTGTTTTGTCGTCTGTCAGGTACTGGTAGTACTGGGAAAAGGTTCCCAGGTTCAGTCGCCGCATCAACTTTTGCAAGCGGCCGACCAGCAGCGAACGCTTCTGATCGGTCAGGTTGATTCCGAAGCGCTTCTGAATCAGATCGCGCAACTGGCCGAATTCCTTGTCGGAAATCGACATCATGTTGCTTGTCTGAGAACGCTGCTGTTGATTGTTGTTCATGCCCATTCCAGCAATTCCTGGCCAGCCTCCTGGTGGGAGGTTTACTGCTCTTCCTGGGTGGCAACCAATGCCATCATCTCTTCGCTGAAAAGGAGCTTGTGGATATCCAACAGGATCTTTACCTCTTTGCCAATTTTGCCCATCCCCTGGATGTACTGACCGCCCGTACCTTTCCCGGTGCGGGGCGGCGGTTCTACGTTAGCTTCGGGGATATCGGCGACTTCACTGACCTCGTCAACGACCAGGCCGACCTCGGTTCCGTCGATATTGACAACAATGATGCAGGTGCGGTCATCGTAGTCACGATCGGGCAGACTGAAACGGGCACGGACATCCATCACCGGAATGACTTTGCCGCGCAGGTTGATGACCCCGCGGATAAAGGCCGGCATGTCGGGAACATCGGTAATGTTCTGGATGCCGATAATTTCGATGACATAACAGATTTCAATGCCGTAATCTTCGCCGGCGAGATGAAAGGTCAGGTACTTGTCTTTTTGTGTGTCCTCATTATCGACACTGATAATGCTGCTACCTTCAGCCATGATTTTCTCCTTCACCGCGGGATTTATTCTTCTTCTGAGGCGATTTTTTTATTTTCTGCCGATTCGACCAGACCACCGACATCCAAGATCAGGCTGACACCGCCATCACCAAGGATGGTGCAACCGGAGACTCCGGTGACACTGCCGATAAAGTCTGACAAGCCTTTAATAACGGTCTGCTGTTGCCCGACAATTTCGTCAACGAACAGACAGAAACGACTGTTCTGGTATTCGAGGACGATCAGGATACCGTCCGGCAACTTCCGTGAATCCGGTTCTTTTGGGAGGATCTCGTGCAAGCGGATGATCGGGAAGAAGTTCTCACGAACCCGGGCCAGTTCTTCGCCGTTCGGGGTGAGGGTGATCTGCTCCATATCGGGGCGGAAAGCTTCGAGGATCGACAGGGTCGGCAAGATACAGGTGGTGGTTCCGACGCGCACCAGCATACCGTCGATAATGGCCAGAGTCAGTGGAATCCGCAGGGTAATTTTGCTGCCCTGCCCAGGGGTACTGGTGACGTCAATCTTTCCTTTGATCTTTTCCAGATTGCGTTTAACAACGTCCATCCCGACACCACGGCCTGAAATGTCGGTGACCTGAGCGGCGGTCGAGAAGCCGGGCATAAAGATCATATTGTAGATGACTTTGTCGCTCAGGTCGGAGCCGTCTCCTTCAATCAGGTCTTTGCTGATGGCTTTTTCGAGAATTTTCTCGCGATTCAGACCGCGACCATCATCTTCGACAGTGACCCAGACTTCCCCTTCTTCATGGCGGGCGGACAGGCGAACCGTGCCTTTTTCGTCTTTGCCGGCGGCCAGCCGCTCCTCCGGCGGTTCAAGGCCATGGTCGAGAGAGTTGCGCAGCAGGTGCACCAGTGGGTCGGTAATGGTTTCAATGACCGTCTTGTCAATTTCAGTCTCTTCGCCGAGCAGCTCCAGTTCGACCTTTTTGCCGGCTTTCACCGAGATGTCATGAACCAGGCGGATCATCCGGCGGAATAACCCGGAGACCGGGATCATGCGGATGGTCATGGCCATTTCCTGAAGTTCACGAACCAGTTTCGACATGTGTTGGCCGGCTTTGTTGAAGTTCTCCAGTTCCAACCCTTTCAGGTCGGGATTGTGGATCAGCATGTTCTCGGCAATGACCAGCTCACCGATCAGGTTGATCAGGCTGTCGAGTTTTCCCAGCTCGACACGGATATCCTGACGTTTGGCAGGCGTTTTGGTGCGGGCCGCCGGTTTTGCCCGGGCC
>JADFVC010000200.1 GCA_015222355.1 Chloroflexota bacterium
CGTGACCTGACGCAGGTCGAACAGGTGCGGATCGGTTAGCGACAGGGGGCCGGATGAAAAAGCTAGGACTGGGATTGTGCGGACTATTGATTGTTGGAATTCTGGCGGGCTACGGTGTCAGCTGGTTCCTGCAACAGGCTCAATCCCCGGCAGAACGGATTTCGATTGTTGTTGAAGAAGCCCTTCCTGACCGGGAGGTGCAACTTTATTTTACCGACCCGCAGGGGCTTTTCTTGCGACAGGAAGCCCGGCAAATTCCTGGTTGCGATGATGATCGGGATTGCATCCGCTCCCTGCTGGAAGAGTTGCGGAGCGGTTCGCGGCAAGGGTTCTTGCCGGTGCTGCCGAAACAGACAGGAATCCTTGATATAGAGGTGGAAAATGACCTGGTGCGGGTCAATTTCTCCAAACATCTGGTCGATTTTCACCCCGGGGGCAGTCTTTCCGAGCTGTTGACCGTCTACAGTCTGGCCAACAGTTTGCACGAAAATTTTTCTTACCTGCGCCAGTTACAAATCCTGATCGACGGGGAGTTGCGCCAGACTCTTAAGGGGCATGTACGGATCGGCCAGCCGGTTTATGCCGATTTTTCACTCAGCCGACCACCATTGACCGGTCCGCTGCCGGAATCCACGATCGATGAACAATCTGAATCTGCAGAGGAAACCGAGGATGAACAGATTTCTCCAGGCCATTAAAGAACGGGTATTGATTCTGGATGGTGCCATGGGCACCATGTTGCAGGAGCGTGGTCTGGCGCCCGGCGCCTCTCCGGAGGGGATGAATCTGCAGCGGCCCGAGGTGGTTGAGGCTGTCCATCGTGCTTATGTTGCTGCCGGGGCTGATATTATCGAGACCAACACCTTTGGTGGCAATCGACCCAAGCTTGCACATTATGGGCTTGAGAAGCGCATTCATGAAATCAATGTCGCCGGGGTTGAAATCGCCCGTCGGGCGGCTGGCCCGCAGACCCTGGTGGCTGCTTCCGTCGGTCCGACCGGCCGTTTTCTTGAGCCGGTTGGCGATGCCGAATTCGATGAAATGGTCGAGATCTATCGCGAGCAGCTGGTTCCCCTGGTTGAGGCCGGTGCCGACCTGATCAACTTTGAAACCTTTCTCGATATCCGTGAATTACGCGCGGCGGTCATCGCGGCCAAAGAGGTTACCGATTTGCCGCTCATGGCTCTGATGACCTTCGATGATGTCGGCCGCACGGTGTTGGGGACGCCACCGGAAGCGGCCGCCGTCACCCTCGATGCCCTCGGAGTGGATGTCATCGGCTCCAATTGCGGCCTCGGGATCGACGGCATCTACGATATCCTGCAGAGAATGCGCTCCGTGACCAATCTGCCGCTGCTGGCCCAGGCGAATGCCGGTTTGCCGGAACTGCGCGACGGGGTCACAGTTTTTCCCGGGACTCCCGAAGAGATGATTGCCTATCATCAGCGGTTGATCGACATCGGTGTGCGGGTGATTGGTGGTTGTTGCGGCACCACCCCGACCCATATTCAAGCAATGCAGGAAGCTTTGCAGAATTTCCCCCAGGATTGGACACCGCCGGCACGGCGCTGTTTCCTTTCCAGTCGTACCCAGGTGGTTGAAGTCGGGGGGAATGCCGCCTGCGCGGTTATCGGTGAACGGATCAATCCGACCGGGAAAAAGGGTTACAGTGCCGAATTGCGTGAAGGTAAAACCGCCTATATCCGGCGCGAGGCCCAGGAACAGGTTGTTGCCGGTGCCGACCTGCTTGATGTCAACTGCGGTGCTCCCGGTGTTGACGAACCGCTGGCCTTGGAGCGAGCGGTATTTGCCATCAGCGGGGTTGCCGGTGCACCCCTGGTTCTCGATTCCTCCAGCCCCGAAGCCCTGGAAGCAGGGCTGAAAGCCGCCGATGGCAAGGTGCTGATCAACTCGGTTTCCGGCGAAGAGAAAAGCCTGCGGGCGATCCTGCCGCTGGCCGGGAAGTACGGTGCCGCAGTTATCGGTCTGGCGCTGGATGGCCGCGGGATTCCCGAAACAGCTGACGACCGGTTGCAGGTGGCACGGAGAATTCTTGCTGAAGCTCTGGAAATCGGTCTCCCGCGCGAAGACATCATTATCGACTGCCTGACCCTGACCGTTTCCGCTGAGCAGCAACGGGCCATGCAAACCCTGCAGACGTTGCGCCTGGTCCGCGATGAACTGGGCTTGGCAACGGTCCTTGGGGTGAGCAATATCTCCTTCGGACTGCCCCGCCGCCCGGTTTTGTCAGCGAGCTTTTTTACCCTGGCTTTGGACGCGGGGCTGAAGGCGGCAATCATTAATCCCAAAGATGAACGGATGATGGATGCCCTGCGTGCTGTCAGGGTGTTGCTCGGGCAGGATCTGCGTGCGGAAAGTTATATCGCCCATTATGCTCAGCAGACTGCTCTGCCGCTCGTTGCGCCGAACACGGATGATCAGCCGTTAACGATTCGTGAGCAGCTGGCCAGGGCGATTATCGAAGGGGATAAGGATATTGTGGTGTCGCTGGTCGAACAGGCGCTCAATGAAGACCTGGACCCGATGCAGATCAGTAACCAGGGCTTGCTCCCCGGCCTCGAAGAGGTCGGCAAGCGTTTCGGTAAAAATCAGATATTTTTGCCCCAGGTGATGCTTTCCGCGGAAACCATGCGGGAGGCGTTCGGGCGGTTGAAAAAAGAAATCCACGGGCAGGGGATAGTCAGCCTCGGCAAGATATTGATGGCGACGGTCGAGGGGGATATTCACGATATCGGCAAGAATATCGTCTGTACCCTGCTGGAAAATCACGGTTTCGAAGTGATCGATCTCGGCAAGAATGTCTCAGCGGAAACGATTATCGAACAGGCGCAAGAACAGCAGGTTGATGCTGTCGGGCTATCGGCGCTGATGACCACGACTCTGAAGCAGATGGAAGTAACCATTGATGCGCTGCGCCAGACCGGGGTGAAGGTGTTCACCATGGTTGGCGGCGCCGTGGTGACGCAGGACTATGCCGACGAGATCGGTGCCGATCTCTATGCTGCCGACGCCTTGGAAGCTGTGGCAAAAATCAAGCAACTCCTCCTCTCTGACCGTTAAATGAGGGGTCCGGTTTTTCGCCGGACCCCTTTTGTGTCATTCCACCAGCCCGGAAAAACTCTTTTCTTTCAGCAGGATCATTGCGTTGTTGTCCCATCCGGCGGGGTATGTTATCTTGTCAACATTTCTCTGAGGTAACGCTAATGATTGTCGGGTTCAATCATAATGTTAATTATAAAGGGGTGGCTTTTCACGTCCAGACCGAGGACAGTGGAGTGAAAAGTCCGCAGCTGGTCACCCTGCTCTATCATGGCGGTACGATTATCGCTTCGCATAAAACCGTCTATGCGGACATCATCAAAGTTGACAACCTCAGCCAAGTTGTCGAAGAGCTGGCCAAAGAACAGCATAAGGAGATGTTGCGGCGGTTGACGAAGGGGGAATTTGATGCCCGGATTGTCAAGTTTGGAATTCCCATCGCTGGTGTGACCGCACCGGTTGCTCCTGAACCTGCTCAAACGCTGCCGGTCGCGCCTTCAGCACCTGTTGCTGATCCCCCGGTTATTCCTCAGCCAACCGCTCTTCCGGTCGCCGAACCGGTTCCTGAGCGGGCTGCCATTGTCGAGGAACCCATCATCGATAAATTTCGTCAACCCCGCGCAAAGTCTGTGCGTGAGCCCAGCCTTGATGAACTGATCTACGCTTACCTCACCGGGGCGAAAATCCCGAAGCTGAAGGCCTGAGATTGTTTAACGGCGTGATTATCCGTGTCATTATTCTCAATGTTCCGATACTGGTCGCGTGAGAAGGCCCACCTGCTTGATGTCAGCCGGCAGAATGCTCAGCCGCTGCTCAATACGATTGAAAGATCGATTTTTCATTTTCTGGTTATCCACTTTACTCAAGTTGGGTTCTGATTGACCGGAAGCAAAACGAAACCCATAAAACTGGTTTAGCCACGGACACACACGGACAGGGGCGGGACGTAAAGCCTGGAATCAGAAAAGTTCACAATCATTCTCCGGTTTTGACTTTGCCTTCTTTGTGGCCTTTGTGGCTTTGTGCGAGATAAGGTTTTGATTTTGTCCCGCCCATGTCCGTGTGGCTCTGTGGCTAATATTTGCTTTCGTAATAGATTCACTGGAGCGAAGTAGATAACCAAATATGCTTAAATCAATTATTCTTGTGATATTGGCTGTTTGTAGCACGTTATTGTCGGGCTGCGCAGCGCCACAAAATAATGCGGATCTTATCCACCTGAGGCAGTTGAAGGAGCAGGCGTTTTCCGGGAATCCAGAGAGCCAATACCGGCTTGGTATTCATTATACAACGAGCAGTCAATGGAGCTGGGATAAGGTTCGGGGATACAATTGGTTTTTGGATGCCGCGGAAACCGGGCATGTTGCTGCGCAATACATGGTCGGGATGTGTAAGCTCCTGGGTCAGGGCACCAAAGAAGATTCTAAAGGGGCTATGGTGTGGCTGATCCGTGCGGCAGAACAGGGACACAGCCGAAGCCAATATCAGCTGGGACAGGCTTATCTGAACGGAAATGGAACAGCAAAAGATTCACTGTGGGGTCGCTATTGGCTGGAACAAGCGGCCAGGACAAAGCATCCTGAGGCCCAATTTTTACTCGCTGCAGTGCTCAGTGAAGGTATCTGTGCCCCCCCCAATCGTCCAGAGGCTTGGATGTGGTTAAAACGTGCAGAGCTGAATGGCCAGATAAACGCCAGTATGGCACTCCGAAAATTAGCGGCGGAGCTTACGGACAGGGAGAAAAAGATCGGCGAACAACTGGCCGACCGACTCGAAGACGTGGGCCCGGATAGATTGCATACTCAACCGAAGATTCGCTATGTGCAGGCAGTCCTCAACCAGCGCGGTTTCTGCGCAGGATCGGAAGATGGCCTCTATGGTCCGTCCACCCGTATGGCTGTCAATGAATATCTCAAACAACAAAAACTGCCACGCGGCACCTCGATTGATGTATTAATCGGTTCCCTGCGTGGCAGGGTTCAGGGCAACAGGTAACGGTTAAAGGGTTGCGGAGGCGGCAGCTTCTTCCACTGCCACTTCTTGAGTCTCATCCAAGGGCTCAATACCAAGTAATTCATTCACCGCATGCATGACATCTTCATCGATATTCTTATTTGCTGCAGCAGATAGGGTTTCGACCTCACGTTGAGCAGCCTCTGCTACGGCAGCCAGGGCCTCATCCAACTGTTGCTGGGTCGCATTTTCATCCTCCAGAACCGCATTCAACTGAGCTTGAACATCTTGCCTCTCATAGACAGCGGCTTCGTAGGCAGCAATCCGACCGACTGCCGAGTGCGGCGCGGCATTGGTTCGCGCTGTTGCAGACGCATGTGCCGCATTCAAACGACCGAGCTTACTGGCCATTGATCCTTTGGATTTTGCTTTTCCTGAAGGCATGTTTTGAGTGGAACCATGTTTGTTTTGCCCGAGCCCCAGACCGTGACCATGAGAATGTCCATGAGCATTGTCATCCTGAGCCTCAGTGGAAGAGTGTCCGTTGCCGTTCCCGTGTCCGTTCCCGTTACCGCCGCCATTCCCACCGCCGTTACCACCGCCGTTACCACCGCCATTCCCACCGCCGTTACCACCGCCGTTCCCACCTTTCGCAAAGGCCACAGTGGCAGAGAGATCCCCTGATTTCCAGTCAAAGGAAAGCGGTGTTAACAAAAACAGCAGCACCACAAAGGACAAGAACCACGATTTTTTAAAAGTATTCATTTATGACTCCCCCGATAAGATTATTCTTTAATTTTATCCTATCTGATTATTAAAATGCCGATCTTGAGAGGAAAATAATTTCCCTGACTGCGGGCTCTCAGTTGGAAGTTTGCGCGTCAGGACTACCAGCTCTCCCCAGCGGGCGCTAATCGATTCAGAATGTATTGACGGCTGCCAAGGCCGATCTTTACGGCATGTTCTAAAGTCACTTCCCAATCGATGGCCGGGTGGACGCCGCGGAATTTATCCCCGCCAGGTTCGTGTCCGTCGGTCAGGGCTGTTCCTTTGAGACCCTCTGCCTGGTTAACCAGGTCGGCACAGGCCTGATCGAGCGCCACCGGATCGCTGCCGGCAAGGATGCCGATGTCCGGAACGATAGCGGCATCGGAGTGGCCGTAGCAATCGCAGGAGGGACTGACCTGGGTAATAAAATTGATATAGAGCTGTTTGTTTTCTTTGCCGCTGACGGCTCCCAGGGCGTATTCAGCCATCTTGCGCATGACCTTGTCGGCTTCTTCGTTCCACTGAATCTGGATCGCATTTTGTTCACAGACGGTGATACAGCGGCTGCAACCGGCGCATTTTTCCGGGTCGATCTGCGCAGAGTCCTCGTGAAAGCTGATGGCATCGTGGGCACAGGCCGGTAGGCAGGCTCGGCAGAGATTGCATAACTGAGAGGCCACTTTCGGGGCGACATTAGAATGCTGCTCCAACTTCCCTTGGCGACTGGAACAGCCCATCCCCAGGTTTTTGATTGCCCCACCGAAACCGGTCAGTTCATGGCATTTGAAATGGCTGACGGTCACCAGCAGGTCGGCCTCAAGAATTTCCTGACCGATATCTGCTGAGTTGAGGAGCTCGCCATTGATGGGCACCCGCCGCGACGACGTTCCGCGCAGACCGTCCGACATGATCAGGGGGGCCTCGACGACAGCATAGGCAAAACCGTTCTGGAGGCCGCAGGTCAGCGCCGAAACAGCCTCTTTGCGCTCCCCGGGATAGAGGGTGCTGGAGTCGGTCAGGAAGGGTTTGCCGCCAGCCTGTCGGATCTGTTTGACAATTTTGCGGATAAAGACCGGTCGGATGTAGGCGTGCCCGCCTTTTTCCCCGAAATGCAACTTGATGGCAGTGAGATCTCCACGCGTCACAAGCTGCGGCAACTCAGCACATTCCAGCAGCCGTTCGAGTTTATCAAAAAGATTTTCCCGGTTTCCAGCGCGCAGATCCGCGAACCAGACATGAGCTGCCATATTCTCTCTCCTGAGGGTTTCGAACTGTCAGGGTTGTGTCAGATTTGGGGACGTCCCTTAAATTTTAAGTTTTCCGTCATTGTTCAAGAGCTCTGGTTAGCTTTTCCTGCACTCACGATCAACCTCTTTGAGAAGAGTTGGCACTCTATATTTTCCGTGCATTGAAAGCACATTGTTTTTCGCCTTTTCCGGAGCAATTCCAACACTTGTTACATACAATGGACGCTTGCTGTTTCCCCTATATACCTCGGACTCAGCTGTTGTATTTTTAAAACGCCTCTTGGCTACCCCTATGATGGGTATTTTATGTTCTAGCTCATTGTACAAATGAATACCTAGGCCAGGAATTGTATAATCACCAAGATATACATACCCATCAATTACAATTACCTCTGGAGTAAGCCTATGCTCGTTAAGTAGGTGCATAATACATGGCATTTCTCTTAGGTAGAATTGCCCTGGTTTAAGCGCCATTCGGGGACGTTCCTTAAATTTTAAGTTTTCCGTCTTTGTTCAAGAGCTCCCCCAGGGTGTCCTCTTCTGCCAAGATGATCTCTCCTCTTTTTGTCGCGTGGCTCACTGCCGCTGAAGTGTAACCCAGCCTCTCGGCAACCTCCACCCCCTTGATTTGCAGTTGTCTGACCGCCACATGGCAGATAACGGCTTTGGCCTTGACGATGTTCCGCTTCTTGCTCGGCTGCTTCAGGACCGAAGGATCAATCTGGAAATGTCCGGCAACCTGTCGAATCAACTCTGAAAAGGCAGGCTGCTTCTGTTCCGGGCTCAGTTGGGAAGCGTCCAGTACCTCCTCGACAAAACAACCGCTGCCGAGAATCCGATCGTCGAAAAGGGTATCCTCGGGAATGGCTGGGTTCAGAGCGCGGCTTGAGACTTTTCCGCCTGTTGAGAGTTTGGCCGCCGGGCCGGACTGGAG
>JADFVC010000201.1 GCA_015222355.1 Chloroflexota bacterium
AGCCAGCCGGTAGACGATTAAGACCGCTGCTCGCACCTCAACCTTACCGGCCGCAACCGGCACCGCGTCGGCACCGGCGAAGCGGGCTTCGGCCATCAGCTGTGGCCCCGGTGAACCGCCGGGGCTGTCAAGGGTCAGGGATTGCACCGGGCCAAGGGTGACTCCGGCAGCAGCAGCCAGGGTCTGTGCTTCCCGGACAGCTTGCGCTGTCGCCAGAGTAATGGCCCTTTGCCGATGGGCTTCCGGATCGGCAAGGGTAAACTGCAGCCCCCCGACCTGGTTGGCTCCGGCCTGCTGAGCTGCGGCCAGCAGACGTCCTGCCAGTGCAACCCGGGTGGTCACAATCCACAGCTCGTTACTCACCCGGTAGCCGACGATGTGCCGCTGCCAGTTTGCCGGAGTCGGACGTGGCGGCAAACTCCACTCGGGACGGATCTGGAACTGCCCGGTGGACATTTCATCCGCAGCGATGCCGATGTCTGCCAGCATTGCCATCACTGCGGACATCCGTTGATTATTTTCGGTCAAGGCCTGGTCAGCTTCGCTTGCCTCGGTCACAACTCCCAGCCGGAGCTGCAGTTTATCCGGCGTAACCTCGACACGTCCTTCACCCCGCACCACCAGCTGTGGCGGGCTGCTATCTGCGGCCTCATATTTGAAACTGTGGGGTCCGCAGGAACAAAGCAACAGTGCCAACAACAGAATAAAAATCACGCGCATCGGTTTCCTCCTTTATTCATACCTGATTCCGTGAGGCGACTCACGGATTCAGGTCATAGACCGGTCATTTAAGGATAGCCTGCCTGCCGAGCTTGTGCAATCTTTGTGAGGTTGACTGTGGCAACGGCTGGCTATGTTCCGTCATGGCCAACAGGATACTAAAAGTAACGATCCGGTTAAAGGAGTTCCGGAGCAGCAGCTCAGCGAGAGTGTTTGAACCCCTTTTGAGGTGTTAATGAAATGAATACCAAGAAGAAAAGCGTCTCCCTCGTGCTTGGCAGTGGCGGCGCCCGGGGGCTGGCGCATATCGGCGTGATCCAGGTGCTTGAGGAACGGGGATTCGAGATTCGCTCAATCTCCGGATCGTCTATGGGCGCCCTTATCGGCGGGATTTACGCGGCCGGAGAACTGGACAGTTACACAAAGTGGATCTGCGCCTTGGAACGGCTGGATATGCTGCGCCTGCTCGATGTCTCTTTCAGCGGATCGGCCATTTTCAAAGGGGAACGGATCATCAACACCCTGAAAGAATTGATCGGCGACCGTCTCATCGAAAACCTGCCGATCTCGTTTACTGCCGTTGCCACCGACCTGGATGAAGAAAAGGAGGTCTGGTTTTCTAAGGGCCCGCTGTTCGATGCCATCCGTGCTTCGATCGCCTTTCCGACGATCTTTTCCGCGTTTCCATTTGCTGACCGTAAACTGGTGGACGGTGGTCTGCTCAACCCGATTCCAATCGCCCCGACCCTGCACGATATAACCGATCTGACCATCGCCGTCAGCCTGAGCGGCAAAGCCAAAAGCCACGCAGTAACACACCGCAGTCCAGGCAAACCACCGCAGAATCGCAACAAATACCGCCGAATGGTGGTCGAGTTCATTGATGGTCTGCAAAAAAAAGTCAATGGTGGTCCCGAGGATGACAGCGGTTTTTTTGACGTCATTTCAAAAACCATCGATACCATGCAGCACAGCATCACTCGCTTCAGACTGGCCGCCTATTCCCCCGATGTGTTGATCGAAATCCCCAAGGACAGCTGCACCATCTACGAGTTTGACCGAGCCGAGGAATTGATCGAAATCGGCCGAATGCAAACAGAAACCGCACTGAACGCATATTCTTGCTCAATGCAGCCAGCTCATATGATCTCAAACCCGCCAGTCAGGAAAAAGCCCGGTAGGATGCGGTGAGGTAACGAACCGCATCAATGGAGAACAATGACAAATTACCGCAGAACTAAAATCGATGGCGCAACCTACTTTTTCACGGTCAACTGCGCCCAACGCCATGGCAATCACCTGCTGGTGGTCACACCCGATGCCGTCACCAAGGATCATTTCGTCATTGTCGACGCCGTCAATCCGGATCATCACATAGCCAAAGCACAAAAGGATTCCGGTACCGGCGAGACGGATGAAAAGCAGGTGCGGCAGTTGTTTGGGGATGATTTGAATGAGGCATTGGCAGCGTAGGGGCACAATTTATTGTGCCCAAAATATTGTGCCCAAAAGACAAACACATCAAATCAATCGTAGGGGCGCAATTCATTGCGCCCGAATATGGCAAACAGGTGTAGCGACGAACAGGGCGCGATGAATCGCGCCCCTACGGGGGGGGCAATGGTGTACGATCCGGACATCCATCATCGGCGATCCATTCGGTTAAGGGATTACGATTATTCATGCGACGGTGCGTATTTTGTGACGATCTGTACCTATCAGCGGGAATGTCTGTTGGGCGAGATCATGAACAGAACGATGCGGTTGAAAGAATACGGGCGCATCGTTCAAACGCAGTGGCAACAATTGCCGGAACATTATTCCGGTATACAGCTAGACGAATTTGTGGTTATGCCGAATCATATCCATGGCATCATCGAAATCGTTGGAGCACAATCCATTGTGTCCACCAAAACCGTTGGTGAAATTATTCGTGGATTCAAGGCACGTTGTACCTATGCGATCAACCATTTACGTAATAATCCCGGTTCGCCGGTATGGCAACGCAATTATTACGAACGAGTCATCCGCGACGACCGTGAGTTGGATGCCATTCGGCAATACATTGTCGAAAACCCGGTGAAATGGGAAGAGGACGAAAATAACCCAACATGATTGTAGGGGCACGATTTATCGCGCCCGTTATACCCCCGTAGGGGCGCAATTCATTGCGCCCGAATACGACGGCAGGGCGTGAAAACCACACCCCAGAACAGCGACGGTACAAACCGCACGTAGGGGCACGATTTATCGTGCCCGTTATATAACCCCCGTAGGGGCGCAATTTATTGCGCCCGAATATGGCAAACAGGTGTAGTAACCGGGGCGCGATGAATCGCGCCCCTACCCAGGGTGGGTGGGCTGCGGTTTTCGTTGCACGACGAGTCGAAACAGCGAAGGGTAAATAAAACTGGCGAGGAGGGCGGTGAGGACCAGGGCACCGTTGGTTTCTATGGTGAACAGGCCCATGCGAAGGCCGAGGCTGCCGGCGACGACAATCATAGTGAGGGGAGCCGACAACAGCAGGGCCATGGAGACCGCCTCGCGTAGATCGAGACCGAGAAGGCGGTGCATGGGGAGAGTAACCAGGTTGCTGACCAGGATCATCAGGGTGAGAAAGAGGGCCTGCAGCACGACGTCGGGCGACGTGAGCAGGTTCTTGTCGAGCTGGGAGCCGACCCCGACGAAGAAGAAGGGGATGAGAAAGCCGAAGCCGACGGCGTTGATTTTCTCTTCGAAGCGGGGCCGGTTGCGGAACACGTAGCTGAAGATGGTGCCGGCCAGGAACGAGCCGAGAATCGCCTCGGCGCCGGCCAGCACGGCGAGCACGGCGCCGAAGAAGGCGACGGTGATGACGGCGCGGATCCCTTCTTCGACGGGGTCTTCGCTCTCCATGACCTTGCTGACCCGGTCGGGAAACCACCAGGCCAGCAGGTAGAGAATTTTCAGGAGCAGCAGGGCGAAGCCGAGCAGGGCCGCCAGCTTGCCGAGTTCGAGGGCGGCATCGAGGGTTATCCCGTGCTTGTGAAAGGCGTCGAGAAAGGTCAGGGCGAGGATCGAAAATAATTCGCCGATGAGGGCGACATTGACGATGGTCTGGCCGATCGGCTGATCAATAAGGCCCGATTCTTTGAGGACCGGGATGGCGATGCCGGCGGAAATCAGGGCGACGGCGATGCCGAGAAAAAACGGCTGGCCCATGGCGACGAACAAGCAGGGCGCCAGGATAAAAGACGCCAGCGGCACCAGCGCCAGCCAGACCGCCTTGCGCGAGCGCAGCACGCGGGCGATGTCGAGTTCCATGCCGGCGATGAACATGAGAAAGATGAAGCCGAGTTCGCGCAGTACCTCAAACCACTCGGGGCGATGGGTGATGACGAAGTTGAAGAGCAGAAAAC